>NZ_JAPVLS010000180.1:0-6489 GCF_027158125.1 Streptomyces sp. H39-C1 | reverse complement strand
CGACATCCGCGCCTGGGTGAAGAACTGGAACGAGGATCCCAAGCCATTCATCTGGACCAAGACGGCGGAAGAGATCCTCGACTCCCTCGCACGCTTCTGCCGACGGATCTCCGGCGCAGGACACTAGCACCGAGCCGGCTGCCAGTGGGCCTACTTGCCGCATGAATCTGCCGCAGATGAGCGCGACGTACTACTACTTCGCCGCGTGGCGGGACAGCGGGAGTGGCGAGGTCATCCATGAACTCTTGCACTGCCAGGTCCGCAAGAAGCCGCTGCGGCCCGCTGCCCGGACGCAGCGGGGCTGAGGGGCACATCCGGCCCAGGAGACGGGGCCCGGGACCGGCGGGTTTGGTGCGGGAGAAAAGTGGTTGTGGCGGCGTACGGGCCTGCCCGGTAACTAGGCTTATCGCCTGTGGATGGTGCGCCCTGATGTTCCGCGTGTGGGTGAGCGCTGTCCTGGCCGACTTCGCGGCAGGGTGCCGCTCAGGGAGGAAGCGTGCAGTTCACCGTCCTGCCCGTCCGGACGCGACCTCGGGTGCGCGTCGCGCGCCAGGTGTTCCTGGTCGAGGACGACTGGGACGACTACCACTTCAAGACGACCTTTCGCCTGCTCTACAGCGACGGCACGGAGATTCACGAGGCCGGGCAGGTCAAGATCGGCCGGTTCGGGATGCGCGAGCATGAGCGTACGACGCTGGCCGATCACTTCGAGTCGGTCGACGAAGGGTTCTTCTCCCTCGGACAGGACGACACCTACTACGAAATGCTCCGCGACCTGGGCGATGACGTCCGGCTCGCGGTCCTGGTCTCCCTGCGCGACGTCGCCTACGACCAGGAACTGCTCGCCAGAGCCCTCGACGAAGAGGTGACGCGGGCGTCGCTGCTTCGTTCGGTCTCCCGGGAGACGGTGGTCCACCAGTTCCATCGGATCGCCCGGGGCGGCGCCCGGCTGACGCCGTTCGACTTCTCCTACACGGCCCCGGCCCCGAGGATCGGGGGAGGGGATCCCCTGACCCTTTCGTTCACGGTGAAGCCGGGGGCATCGCCACCGACGAACGTGCACGCCCTGATCGGCAGCAACGGCGTCGGCAAAACGCGTCTGCTCAGCCACCTGGCCAGAGCAGTCGCAGACGGATCCGCCACCGTGGAGGAAGTCGGCCAGGTCACCAACCTGACCGGCACCGGGCCCGTCTTCACCAACATGGTCTCCGTTGCCTCCAGCGCTTTCGACCTCCTCACCCCCGTGCAGGAGGCCAATGGAACCCACCACGCCCATGTCACGCTCGCCCGCGGCAGTATCCACAGCGACGACATGGCGCCCACCGAGCGCTTCGGCCAACTGGTATCGGGACTTACCGGAGCCCGGCTGGATCGCTGGCAGACCGCCCTGGCCACCCTGGCCGAGGCCGACCCGCTGTTCCGGGACGCGGACATACTCGCAACCAGCCGGCTGGCGCCCGACTACTTCCCAGCCGACTCCGAGGATGCGTTCGACAGGCTCAGCTCTGGGCACAAGATCGTGCTGCTCGCCATCACCAACCTCGCGGACCTCGTCACCGAGACCACCCTGGTCCTCATCGACGAGCCCGAGACCCATCTCCACCCGCCCCTGCTGGCCGCCTTCATCCGGGCCGTCTCCGACCTCCTCGCCGACCGCAACGGCGTCGCCGTCATCGCTACCCACTCACCCGTGGTCCTGCAGGAAACGCCCCGCAAATGCGTGTGGGTCCTTCGCCGGTCCGGGCAGGTCATGCGGGCCATGCGACCCGCCATCGAGACCTTCGGCGAGAACGTGAGCATCCTCACCCATGAGGCATTCGGGCTCGAAGTCACGCGGTCGGGCTTCCATCGGGACCTAGAGCAGGCCGTGAACGACGGCCTGGCCTACCACGGGGTCATCGAACGCTTCGGCGGAGAGCTCGGCAGCGAAGCCAAGAGCCTGGTGCGTGTGCTGATCGCCGTCCGCGACCGCCGGGAGCGCCCGCTCTGATGCGCCCGCTCCCTCTACCCGTGCACTCTGCCCGAGACACCTACCGGCTGTGCATCAGCAAAATCCGCGACGATGGCCTCCAACAGCGCCTGGCAGGTTTCGAGGACGGCATCGCCGAAGCGGCGGCGGTCTTCGACGCCGCGGTGCGCGCCACCATCCTGCATACCCTCGACCCGGCAGCGTTCACGCCGGGCACCGTGATAGACCACGTCGAGCTGCTGAAGAACTACACCCAGCGGATGGCCAAGGCAGCCGCCCCGGCCAGACCCGTCTACGACGAACTGAGAACAGCCCCTGCAAGGTGCCCGCTGTGCGACCACCGCGACGTCACCACCCTCGACCACCACCTTCCCAAGAGCATCTTCGCCCTGCTCGCTGTCGCACCGACGAACCTGATCCCCGCCTGCAGCGACTGCAACAAGACCAAGAGCGACACCGCTCCCGGCTGCGCTGAAGAACAGACCCTTCACCCGTACTTCGACAACCTCGGCGACGTCCAGTGGCTCGGCGCCCAGGTTGCCGAGGAAACGCCCACCTTTCTGACGTTCTTCGTCAACGCACCGCCCAGCTGGGAGGGTCTGCTGACAGCGCGCGTCCGCTATCACTTCGACGTCTTCGGGCTCGCCGCTCTCTATGGGGCACAAGCCTCCACCTTCATCGGCGGCCTTCAAGGGTCCGCGCGGCGCCAGCACACGGTGGGAGGCGCCACAGCGGTCCGCGACTTCCTGGAGGACCTCGCCTGCAGTTTTGAAGAAGGGGAGACCATAGGCCCCAACCATTGGACGCCGGTCACACTTCGCGCCCTGGCCTCCAGCGACTGGTTCTGCTCCGTAGACTGTCTCGCCCCTTGAACCAGCCATGTGGTCTGTCTGGCCCCCGGGACCGAGGCGAACGACATGCCGCCGCTTCGAGCTAGTGGCTTGTCACGCAGCCTTGGCCGGGTAAGTGGTCCAGCTGC
Organism: Streptomyces sp. H39-C1; assembly: GCF_027158125.1. Lineage (NCBI taxonomy): Bacteria > Bacillati > Actinomycetota > Actinomycetes > Kitasatosporales > Streptomycetaceae > Streptomyces > Streptomyces sp. H39-C1. The sequence continues at coordinate 3,541 of NZ_JAPVLS010000180.1, read as the reverse complement.
GGATTGGTGAGCTCGTGGCGAAGTTGGTCTTGGGGCGGGCCTGTTTGTTGTGGTGGCGGACGTAGCCGGCGATGGCGGCGTTCTGCTCGGCGTGGCTGCGGTGGTCGGTGCCGTTGAGCGCGAAGTACCGCAGCGCGGCGAACTCGGACTCGATCCAGTTCAACCAGGACCCGTAGGTAGGCAGGAACACCAGCTCGACCTGGTTGCCCGCGGTCCAGGAACGGACCTCGGCGTGCTTGTGCGGCGAGTAGTTGTCGGCGATCACGTACAGCTTCTCGCCGGGCCAGCGGGCCCGGAGACTCTTGAGGAGCGACAGGAACTCCTGCCACCGTTTGCGCTTGCGGATCCGGTAGAACATCCGGCCGGTGGCCAGGTCCAGGGCTGCGAGCATGTGCATCACCCCGTCGTGGCGGTTGTAGGTAGCGCGCAGCCGGGCCGGTCGGCCTGTCGGCCGCCAGCACTTGCCCTTGCGGGGCATCAGGTTCAGCGGCCCGAACTCATCGACGCAGACCACCCGGCCGTCCGAAGGCGGATGGTCATACAGGTCCAGGACGCGCTGCATCTTGGCGATGAAGTCGGGATCGTTGGAAGACTTCCACGTCGTGGTGGTCTGCCAGGACACCCCGGCTTTGCGCAGGATCCGGCGCAGGTGCTCGCGGCTTATCGAGGCCACGACCTTCCGCTCGGCCAGATGGGCGGCCAGGCTTCTCAAGCTCCAGGTCGACATGCCGGTGATGCCCCACTCGGCGGGGACCGTCCGGGCGATCAGGCAGATCCGCTCACGCGTGTCCTGGCTGATCGTCGGCGGACGGCCCCCGCTCCATTTTGGGTCCAGGGCCTCGAACCCCCGCTCGTTGAACGCGTGGATCACATCACGCGCGTAGTCACTTGTGACCTGCATCAGCGAGGTGATGTTCGGGACCGACTGGCCCTGGGCGGACATCATCACCACGATCGCCCGCCGCAGCTTCACCGGATCCCTGGCGGTCCGGGTGATCCGCTGCAGCCTGCGGCCCTCCTCCATCGATAACGACCGGACGAACACCTCAGGTCGACGAGCCACGACCACCTCCAAGAATCAGCTCCAGGAGACAGCCTGCCAACCCGACCGGACCAGATCAATTACCCGCAGGACACAGTGCCGCCCCGGCTCTCACCGCCAGGACCGCTCGCCGACCTCGCAGTGGTAGCAACGCGCGATAACGCCGTCGTGGTTGTACCACTCGTGCGCACCGCAATCATCGGTGCCTTTCCCGGTGATCCCGCGATCGACCAGGAACCACGGCAGGCCCCGCCGCAGCCGGGTCCGCCACCGATACCTACCCTTGCGCGTCATGCCGCAAGGCTACGGAGTCAAGCAACGTGTTTACCCGGCCAACGTTGCGTGACCAGCCACTAGCTCATCCACGCCAGCCGTGAACTCTCGCAGAAACGTACGATGCCGTTCATCCAAGTCCGAACACCGACGCACGAACCCCCGCCCAGGTACGGCCTCGTCCTCTGCGCGGAATCCCACAAGTGGACCCAGTTCCGGGACTTTTCTGGGACTTCCGGCCGCACCAACGCGCATCGCCGTGAAACAACCAAAAGACCATATTCGCTGGTCAGCACCCCACGGCCGACTATCCCAGCAGGTCACGGAGCTGTCCGGTCCGTTCCGCGACAACTGATCAGTATCGTGGCGGCACAGTTGTGCTCCGCAGAGGCGCGCGCCAGTAGTGCAGGCGGGTAGGCGGCGAGTCGGTCAGAGGCTGGCAACGAAGACGAACAGGCCAAAGAGGATGGCGAGTTGCAGTCAATCGGGTTGACCGCGGCGGCTTGCCGCGGGTGTACAAGGTAGCCAGATCGTTGGAGTTGGTCAGGCAGGTGAAAATGCTGGCTTGTGCGATGAGCTTACTCGCCTCCCGTGAACCGGGCCCTCGGCGTGGTTTCCATGTGGGCTCCACTGCGGTTCGTGTTGAGTGCTTCGTCCAAGGCTGGACGCGACCGGCCCTCGGTCACGCTACCTCCGGTATTGCACACCTTCGAATTCGGCACCTAGCTTCCTTGCGTGCCAGCCTGCCCGGCTTGCATCGGAGTGCGAGGAGCTATTACCGGAGGAAACTCACGATCTCCCTCTTTGGCGTTGGCAGAAGCTCAGACGCTGCTTCCGTAGCGAGGCGATTTCGACATGGCTCCGTCGAGGGTACGTGGGGACTGGAGGCACATGGTTCGCGTCAGGAAATGACCTGACGCTGGCGCAGTTCGTGCTCATCGGTGGCCCGTACGACGGCGGGCAGCACACCAGCGGCCATGACGGCCGGCGCCTCTTCCGCGACGCAGGCAGTCCGCGAGGTGCCTGTGGGACTTCGGGCTTCCCCTGAACCGCGGCACTGCGCCTGCATGGTTGTGCGCCCAACCCCTTCGAGGATCAGCAACATAGCGCGGGATCGCCGGTTGGCCAAACCGGCGATACTGCGGATCATTGATGGCCCAAGGACGCCACCGGCTCAACTTCGCATAGACCCGACGACACCACCCCTACACAACGCAACGCAGCCGACAGCACTACACCATGCCCACGACTGCTCGGAGCCTGTTCCGGGACCCATTGAGGAATCCAGAAATGCGGCCAGGCTTCACAGGGCAAGCTTTTCCTCAGGCGACTCTTTGGAACTGTTTAGGGGGCGCTGGCCGGTATCGGCGTTCTCCGTTGGAGAACTAGCGAAAATTGGGCTGGACTTCGTGCGCCTTCTGTTTAATGGTGTGTCTTGCCCGAGCACCGCCCGGCGCCCTGAAAATTCCCCTCCCCGCAGCCTCCCGAAATCCGCAACTGGTTGCCGCACTCAACCCTGCTCCTCCAACCCCCCGGGAAGTCCATGCACCCAAAAGCACCGACCACCGAAAATTCCCGTCCCCTGCATGACGAGCCATCGCCCGGCCCACTGGCCGGCGGGTGGTACACGACCGAGGAGATAGCGCGTCTGCTGCGGGTCGACGCCTCCTCGGTCCGTCGATGGAGGACTGCCCGGCCCCCGCAGGGACCGCCTTTCGTTCGCCTGTCGGAGCGGGTGGTGATGTACGGCGCCGGCGATGTCGAACGGTGGCTGGCTGATCGCCGCATCGACCCCGCGCAGGCGGTCTGATGCCGTACATAGAGCAATTGCCGATCGCCGTGCCGCTGTCGGCCGATATCGAGCACCGCGCGAACCGGCCGGTCCCCTACCGGGCGCGCGTGCGCTGGACCGATCCACATACCGGCAAACGCCGTTCCCTGTCGGAAGCACGAGCGACCGCAGAGGAAGCGCAGGAGTGTATCGACGCGCTCCTGGCCGCGGCGCTGCGCGGGATCGACCCGACGCGCTCCAACCAGTCGCTTGCCGACTTCGGGAACGCCAATATGCCGCTCGCTCTGCGGGGTCTGGAGGCCAAGACCACCAGGGCGGTTGCAAGTTCCGGGGTCGTGCGGCTGGTCGGGTTGTGACCGGTTGGGGCGCATAGCAGAGCAGGCACGGGCTTCGTGATCATTGTGGTGTCTAAGCCAGATGATCATGAGGTGGCC
>NZ_JAPVLS010000017.1:63801-129711 GCF_027158125.1 Streptomyces sp. H39-C1 | reverse complement strand
AGAAGAAAGTCAGGATCACGAGCACTGACAGTAGAAACACCACACGACCCAGGGCAACTCACAAACCCCAAGGCCACATGCCTACTTGGAGCCAATCGCCACACGGGAACTAAGCAGAGACAATGTGGCGCAGACTGTGCAGATCGAGTTCTTCGGGCAGCTCGGCGAGCTTGCGGATCGTATTGAAGACCTCGTCGAGCCGGCGTACTCCCAGACGGCTGCGGCGCTCGGTGACCCACAGTGCCGGATGTTTCCCGGGGCTGAAGCGGGGCCGGGCCTCATCGACCCACTCCTCCAACAGCGGCACGATCCAGTCCAGTTCGTGGACGGTCAGGACGGTTCGTCGCTTGGGCGGGCTTCCCCGGGACGCCTTTCCCCAGCGGACCTGCAGGGCCCCGAAGCGGCCGTAGTCACTGGCCCGCGGATTGTGCCGGAGGTCGGCCAGGTCCAGCATCGACGCCTCCCGGCGCCGCAGACCGTAGGCGTAGACGAACTTGAGCATCACCGAGTCCCGCCAGGCCGCCAGCACCCCTTTGCGGCCCAGCTTCTTCGTTCTCTCCACCCGGTCGTCGGCCGCGTTGAAGAGCTGCTGGAGTTCGTCGTAGGTCAGGGCCCGACGGCCGGGTCTGCCCTCGTATTCCGCCACATGAGCGGCGGTATTCCAGTCGTGGCAGACCTGAACGGGAAACTGTCCGAACTCCTCCAGACAGGCCGCCGACCAGCCATAGCGGCTGTCTGTGATGAAGACGCAGAACAGCTCCAGGTTGTTCTGCTGGCCGCGGACCGTGGAATGGGCGGCTGGCGGGTCCTTGGTGAACTGGGCGGCGAAGTACGCCTCCACGTCCTCGGGCGTCCACTGCCACGGGTACGTGTTGGTGTACTCGGCGAACCGCCGTACCAGGCGCAGCCGGTCCCTGACCGTTTTCTCCGCGAGCAGACGACTGCGCTGCTGGCGCGACCAGCCCTCCAGCATGGCCTCGAACATCACGGGTGCCGGGTCCAGAGCCCGCACATTCGTCGGCCTGACCAGGTGCATCGCGCCAGGCAAATCGACTGTTCTCATGCCAACTCCAACGGTTGCGTTCAACGCAACATCGTGGCGTCAGAAGTAGATCGGGCGAGGCCAGGCCAATTCTCTTCACCCGAAAGAGTCATGCCCGGCGTGAGTCTGAGCTGGTCAGCAGACGTCACCGAACCTCACCGAATGATGCATCCGATGAAATTCCGCCTCTTTACGGCCACACCACCGTCGCGGTCGGCACGTACCTCAGCGGTGGCAAGAGCGTCTACCTCCACGGCGAGGACGACCTGCGGCAGATCGCCGACACCTACGACTCGCCCGCCCAGGCCCTGGTTGCCTTCGAGAAGGTCCACGGCGACGCCATGCGCCCCGGCCCCGCACCGATGACCGACACCGAGCGCAACGCCGCCGAGGCCCGAACCTCCCTCGGCACAAGGGCAGTCGAGCCCGGCCCGCCCCTCCCCGAGCTGGAGATCGTGCCCGCCTACGCCGCCGATGCCAGCGATCACGACGCTGTCTTGGATGCATTCCTCGACGCTCACGGCGACTGGCAGAAGTGGAGGACCTGGTCCGACGACACCACCCACGCCATCCACGAAGACCAGACCCTGCGCATCGAGCGCATCCACGACGTCCCCGCCCACGAGACCGCATGGACCGTGGCCGCCTACGAGACCCCCGTCTCCGACCGCATGTGGGTCCTCACCGCCACCGGCGCCACCCCCGCCCCCGTGCTGCAGGAACTCCTGGATCACCTCGCCTCGGGCGACGGCTGGAACACAACCGTCGGCACCGCGGTGGACGAGAAGACGGTCACCGCCGCCTCGCAGCCCCTCTCCGACGCCGGGTGGAAACACACCGTGGAAGGGCGCTGGATCCGCTGGACATCCCCCGACTCAGACGCGGGCATCCAATTCGACGCCTTCGCCGCACAGCACCCGAACCAAAGCCTCACCACCTGGACCATCTGGGCCGGCCCGAACCTCGACCACCCCACCTGGATGATCAGCGCGTCTCCACGAACCCCCAGCCCACTGCTGGCTGACCTGTCGCAAACCCTCGCCCACGCAACCGGCACCCGCCGAGAACCACGCTCGGGCGTATCCCGGCCTGCCGCCACGTTCCCCACCGCAACGCCAATCAGCGCGAGACCTCAAAATCACCGGCTCCGCTGACCGACGAACAGAGTTCTGGCTCTGAGGGCGGAGAAGACTGCGCAGCCGATGTGTACCGAGGCCGTGCAATGCATCGGAGATTCACTCTTCAGTGCACTCACGGCAGACCGTGTGGCGCCGTAGGGTCCGACACGAGCTCACGGATGGCAGGAGAGTCAAAGTGAAGCGTGAACGGGCGACGGAGCTGCTCCGCGAGATGATCGACCGGCTGGGGCAGGGTGCTCGCCCCCTTGACCTTGTCGACGAGGTCCACGTCTTCGGTTCGTACGCCCGAGGCACACTGGCCCCAGGCGACCTCGATGTGGCAGTGGTTCACCGGGCCGACACCGAATTCGCCGAGGATGTCGTCAGTGCCTCATGTCCGGGCGAGATCCCATGGCGCCCATGAAGCGCGCGCTCAAAGGGTCAAGGAGAGGCTTCCAGTTCAACCAGAACAACACCCTCCCCAACGGCGTTGATCTGAAGCTGTTGTGGACGCGCGGCGACACCCAGACCACAGCAAAGGGGCGAATGCAGTCGATCACCGCAGACCCTACAGCCCGCCGAGCCCGCGTGACGCGATGATTGAGCAGTTCGAGGGTCTCGACCGATGGATCCCTTTGCCCGTACGGACCAAGTTGGTGGAGCTACTCAATGCCGGAGGGATCGAGGTCCGGCGCGTCGAGCTGAAGGATGACGAGCCTGTAAGACGGTGCCATCACCCATCCTCACTGTCGTTTGTAGCAGCAGAGGGCGGCTGCGAGGCTGTCGTGGGTATTTGCTGCGGTGAGTCCGACGCGGAGGGGCAGGCCGTTCGCGTCGGGCAGGACATGCATTTTGGAACCGGGCTTGCCCCGGTCCACGGGACTCGGGTCTGCAAGTTCGCCCTTTTTAGCGCGGACGTGGGCAGAGTCGAGGATAGCGCGGGACAGGTCGACCAGGCCGTGTTCGTCCAAGAGTTGGAGAACCCTCTGGTGCGGCTGGCCCCACACGCCGGCGCGGGACCAAATCGCGAAGCGCCGGTGCCCGGTCGACTTCGACGCTTCGAAACACGGCGGTAGCGCCCGCCAGGCGCATCCGCTGACCAGGACGTAAATGATTGCGGCGAAGACCGCCTCCTCGTCGATGTTCGCCACTCTGCCGCCCTGCGGCCGCACCCGCGCCGCCGGCAACAACGGCCGTGCGATCTCCCACAGACCGTCCGGAACAATCCACGCCCAACGCCCACTCCCCATGACCAGTACAACTGCCAACTGACCATGTAGGACGCCGTCTCACACATGAGGCTTCCTCCCTCACAGCACGGGTGAGGGTGCGGTGTCGGGCGTTGCGGGACGGGCTGCTGCCCGGCGTACGCCGGTGATGGTGTAGGCCAGTGCCGCTGCCGCCACGACGGCGAGCAGGACCAGTCCCAGGGCGTAGGAGGCGGTGGCGCCGTAGAGGGTGCCCATGACCAGGGGAGGGATGAATCCGCCCAGTCCGCCGGCGGCGCCGACCATCCCGGTGACCGATCCCACCGTGTTCGCCGGGGACAGCAGGGCGACCAGGGCGAAGGTGGCACCGCTACCGGCGCCCAGGGCAGCGGCCATGGCCAGCAATGCGAAGGTGCCCACCGGAGCCAGTGACGGGGTGGTGGCCTGCACGGTCGCGCCGACGACCACGACCGCCATGGACGCGACGAGTACGCATGTCGGTCCCACGCGGTTCGACATCCAGCCGCCTACCGGGCGCATCGCGACCGCCAGCAGAACGAATCCCGCCATGCGGTTCGCCGCGTCCGCCTGACCGAGGCCGTAACCGGTCTTCAGATAGGTCGGCAGGTACACCGAGAACGCCACATAGCCACCGAACGCGACTGCATAGAGGGCGGACGCCTGCCGGGTGATGCCCAGGCGGGCGGTGGCGGCCAGCCGGCGGCCGAGCGACTCGGTCGGCGCGGTGCGCCCCGGGGCGTCCCGCAGCACCATGGCGGCCAGCACCGCGTAGGCGGCCAGTGCGGCGGCGGTGATCAGGAAGGGGCTGGTCATGCTGTGGGCGTTGACCAGCTTCACCGTGGTGAGCGCGCTGATCGCGGTGCCGCCCATTCCCGCTCCGAAGATCCCGATGGCCAGACCACGCCGCTCGGGCGGGAACCAGGCACTCACGAAGGGCACCCCGACGGCGAACGACGTGCCGCCGATGCCGAGGAAGAATCCGCCCACCAGCAGCGCGGCGAACGAGGAGTGACCGGCCAGGCCCAGGAAGAGCACCGGAAGCACCGTCGCGGCGGATACCAGCGGGAACATCACCCGTCCGCCGAACCGGTCGGTCAGGGCGCCCACAGGAATCCGGCCCAGAGACCCCACCACCACCGGCACCGCGACCAGCAGCGACTGCTCGAATGAGCTGAGCAGCAGCGTGTCCTTGAACTGCGGCCCCAGCGGACTCAGCAGAGCCCACGCCCAGAAGTTGATCGCGAAACCCAGTGTGGCCAGTGCCAGCATCGCCACCGGCCGGGCACCCGGCGGGACCGGCCCACCCGCGTCCGGCCGCCCATCGATCGCCGCTTCCGCCACCTGGCGCATAGTTTCCCTCTCCGTCTCATTCCCGGCCACACAGCCCGGCTTGGGGCACGCCCCCGGCCTCCAGCAGCGGCTCCATCCTCAGATTCGGCCAACGGCCGAGCGGGTGGCAGGGCCATTCGGCCTTCCCCGTCCGGCCAACCGGGACCTAGAAGCAGGTGTCCGTGCGTCCGGGTGCCTACACGCATTCCAGTACCTCACCCACCGGACGCCGGGGGGACTGCACACCCCCGGGCCCGTACCCCAGCCGCAACACCATCTGTACATGCCCCATGGCAGTGAGCGGATCGCGCGCGCTCCACCGCAGATCAGGACGCTCCAGTGCATGAGAGGTCAAAGAGGTGGCCAGCCCTTGGGCGGTGGCTGTGAGCAGAACCCGCTCCATGGCCTGACCGGCCCGCAGCCAGTCATCAGGCCGGTCCTTCGCCGTCCCCAGCAGGACAAGCTGCGGGGAGTCCTTGAACGTGGCCGCAGCACGCCCTGCAACACGATGCCAGCCGGCGAAGTCACGTACCGGAGCTCTACCGTCGTGCCGGACGGGGCCGAAGGCGTAATCCGGCACGCCGTCGATACTGAGTGCCGCGTCAGGGCCGGTGCGGATCCAGCTCTCGGTCTCCTCACGGTTGGCGGATTCAAGGCTGTCGCGGCCCTCGGCGTCCTGGACCCGCTCCAGGAGCGACTGAATGTGCCAGACACCGGGAAAGAGAAGATCGGCGCCCTCCGCACGGGCCGCCCCGCGCAGCTCACGCCGCACTGCCTCCGGGATCTCTTGCTCCGTGAAAGGGTCCCGGCTGGTGTGACGGCGGTGAATGGCCGGGCGCAGGATGCTCAGAGCGGAGCTGTCGGACGGTGGCTCATCGAGGCGGACCGTGGCGAGCAGCAGCTGGTCAGCAGGATCGGGCAGCAACCGACAGAACGGCTCACGGCCGGCATGGGCTGCGGAGACCCGCAGATTGAACAAGGCCGCACCACAGCCCAGATGCAGAGCCCTGTTGTCCGGGTCGGCGTGCGGCATCGCCCGTGCCGTATCGGCACGGAGCTCCATCACACGACGCCATGAGTGCCAGCGAAATCGCCATGGCTGAGCATTGTGCATCGACGGGGCCGCTGTGGCGTCCTCGACCAGGACTGTCACCCTTCCGGGATCGACATGCTGCCCTGGAACACCTCCGCAGGGAATGGGAACCCACCGCAATCCACATCGGGACAGGAGCCTCCTACCCACAGTAGAACGCGGCCCGGTCGGGCGCCCATACTGCCCGTCTGCGACTCGGGGAGGCCGGGCGCCCGCTTGTGCCCGGCCGCGTGACCTGAAGAACCACGGCTCGTTGGACCGGGCATGACAGACGAACCGGCGCGGGGGACGACGCGCGCGGTACCGGAACTGGATGAGGCTGGGCCGGCCCCCCGTTCACCACGGGTGTCCGTCGCAGTGATCGAGCTGGTCGAGGCGATCGTGGAAGCCGCCCGCGCCGGCGACGACCAGCTCATCCGTATCCTGTTGCAGGATCTGGCGGATGTGGCCGACCTCCAGGCGCTCATGCTGCTCCGTGACCGCCTGTACGAAGGGCTGCACTGACATCCGTCCCCGGGCACGCACGCGCTGCGTCTCGCTCCCCCGCTCCTGTCGTCGGGACACGCGCGACGTAGCGGCGGGCACGTCGACCAGACACCGGAATGGCTGGGTAACCGTGCCGGTAGGAGCGGCCCGGCCCGGTCAGCCTCCTTGAAGCGCCGGAGTAAGAATGCCGCTGCTGCGACGGCAATCGGTTCGTAGGCGTCGCGCCCCGTCCCGCTGCCTGGTGTGCGCTTTACCCGTCCGCTCACGGCCCGGCCGAAACAGCGCGGGACGGGGGTCCAGGACGTACCCCGGCTGCTGGGTCCGTTCTCCACCCGGTGCGCGGCGCGCATCCGGAAACCGGCAACCTTCCCCGCGAACGGCTCCTGCGTACTCACCCGTGGGACGCGCGGCAGGCCCGCGAGGCGCCGAATCGGGGTTGTCAGTCCCCGCGGGCCTGCGGACGGTCCTGTGCGGCGACGCGTCGCGCCAGGCATTGACGATCAGTCAATGAGTGACAGACTCGGCGCTATGCAGAAGTTCTCGCTGGATGCCAAGGTTCGCGAGCACTTGCAACGCGCCGCATCGGCAGCATCGGGGCGTAGCGCGGAGACCGTGTACGGCGGTCACGAGCATGTGCTGCGGCAGACGCTCGTAGCGCTGGAGGCGGGAAAGTCGCTCACGGAGCACGAGAATCCTGGCGAGGCCACACTGTTCGTGCTGCATGGGCGGGTGCGTTTGCAGAGTGACGAGGCGTCGTGGGACGGGATGAGCGGCGACATGATTGTTGTGCCGCCGGTCCGGCACAGCCTTGAGGCACTCGAGAGAGCCGCTGTTCTGCTCACTGTTGTCAAGCATCGGTGAGCTCGGCATCGGTGCAGCCGGCGGGAGGGCGCTGAGCGACTGTCCTGGCGCGGTTGTCCCCGCCTCGGATGCGGGGAAGTGCGTTCTCGCATGGCGGAAGGCGTAGGAGCCTTGTTGACCATGAGCGACCTCCGTGGCCGGACCGGCTCGAATCCGATCGGCTTTCGACACCAGCGATCACTGAGCCCTGCACACCTGCCGAGGCTTTGATGACCGTCCGCCGCACGCGCAAGGGCAGGGAGCACTATGAGCAAGGACATCGGGATGGACGGGGTCTTGGCAGATGCCCTGGTACGCAGTCGGCGGTTCTTTACCCGGGGTACGGTCTCCGCCGATCTGAGGACGCTGTCGCAGACCGGGGGTCGTGATGCCGACGACTTCTACCGGGACCGGTGGAGCCACGACAAGGTCGTCCGCTCTACTCATGGTGTCAACTGCACCGGTTCCTGTTCCTGGAAGGTCTACGTCAAGGACGGGATTATCACCTGGGAGACCCAGCAGACCGACTATCCCTCGGTCGGCCCGGACTCGCCGGAGTACGAGCCCCGCGGTTGCCCGCGCGGCGCGGCTTTCTCCTGGTACACCTATTCGCCGACGCGGGTGCGCTACCCCTACGTCCGGGGTGTTCTGCTCCAGATGTTCCGTGAGGCGAAGTCGCAGCACGACGGTGACCCGGTGCGGGCGTGGGCGCATATCGTCGAGAACCCGCTGCGGGCCAGGGCGTACAAGTCCGCGCGGGGCAAGGGTGGTCTGGTCCGCGCCACCTGGGAGGAGGCTGCGGAGATCATCGCGGCGGCCCATGTGCACACCATCGAGAAGTACGGCCCCGACCGGGTGGCGGGTTTCTCACCGATCCCGGCCATGTCGATGGTCTCCCATGCCTCCGGCGCCCGGTTCGTCAACCTCATCGGCGGCTCGATGCTGAGCTTCTACGACTGGTACGCCGACCTCCCGGTGGCCTCGCCCCAGGTGTTCGGCGACCAGACCGACGTCCCGGAGTCCGGGGACTGGTGGAACGCGGGCTACCTCATCATGTGGGGTTCCAACCTGCCGGTGACGCGCACACCGGACGCGCACTGGATGACCGAAGCCCGGTACCGCGGCCAGAAGGTCATTGCGGTCGCCCCCGACTACGCCGACAACGTGAAGTTCGCCGACGAATGGCTGCCGGCCAAGCCAGGCACCGACGCCGCCCTGGCCATGGCCATGGGCCACGTCGTGCTCAAGGAGTTCTTCGTCGATCGTCACACCCCGTACTTCACGCAGTACGTCAAGACCTACACCGACCTCCCGTACCTGGTCCGGCTCGACGAAGCAGCCGGAACGGGTGGTGTGAGCGGCGAGAAGACGTACACGGCGGGCAAGTTCCTCACCGCCTCGGACCTCGCCGCGCACCAGCATGAGGAGAACGCCGCGTTCAAGACCGTGCTCGTTGACGCGCGGACAGGACAGCCGACTGTTCCGGGCGGCTCCCTGGGGCACCGCTACGGCGAGGCCGGTGTGGGCAAGTGGAATCTGGAACTCGGTGACGTCGACCCCCAGCTGACGCTGATCGACACCTCGCAGGAGAGCGTGCTCGTCCGGTTCCCGCGCTTCGACACCCCCGACGGTGCGGCGGCCGATCTGCCGCGCGGTGTGCCGGTCCGGCGGGTCGACGGCAACCTGGTCACCACCGTCTACGACCTGCTGCTCGCGCAGTACGGCGTGGGCCGAGACGGCCTTCCGGGAGAATGGGCCACCGGGTACGACGACGCCGAGTCGCCCTACACCCCGGCATGGCAGGAGACGATCACCGGTGTCCTGGCCTCCACGGCGGCCAGGGTCGGACGCGAGTTCGCCGCGAACGCCGAGGAGTCCAAGGGACGCTCGATGATCGTGATGGGTGCCGGAACCAACCACTGGTTCCATTCCGACACGATCTACCGGGCGTTCCTCACCCTCACCAACCTGACGGGTTGCCAGGGGGTCAACGGCGGCGGCTGGGCGCACTACGTCGGCCAGGAGAAAGTCAGGCCGCTCACCGGCTACACGCAGATCGCCAACGCGCTGGACTGGAACCGGCCGCCGCGCAACATGATCCAGACCGCGTACTGGTACCTCCACACCAACCAGTTCCGCTACGACCAGTTCGGTGCCGACACTCTGTCCGCCAAGACGGGCAGCGGGCAGCTCGCGGGAATGAGCACCGCCGATGTGGTCGCGCAGAGCGCGCGCATGGGCTGGATGCCGTCCTACCCGACCTTCAACCAGAACCCACTCGACCTGAGCGACCAGGCCGCCGCGGCGGGGATCCCGGTGGGCGAGTACGTGGTCGGGCAGTTGAAATCGGGGGCCCTGGAGTTCGCGGGGGAGGACCCGGACGCCCCCGAGAACTATCCGCGCATCCTGTCCATCTGGAGGGCCAACCTGCTCGGCTCGTCCGGCAAGGGCAACGAGTACTTCCTCAAGCATCTGCTCGGCGCCGACTCCTCGGTACGGGCCACCGAGACGCCGCAGGACCGACGTCCGGTCGACGTGAAATGGCACGACGAGGCCCCCGAGGGCAAGCTCGACCTGCTGATGACGATCGACTTCCGGCAGACCAGCACCACGATCTTCTCCGACGTCGTGCTGCCCGCCGCCACGTGGTACGAGAAGCACGATCTCAACACCACAGACATGCACCCGTTCGTGCACTCCTTCAACCCGGCCATCGCACCGCCCTGGCAGACCCGCACAGACTGGGATGCCTGGCAGACGATCGCCGAGAAGTTCAGTGAGCTCGCCGCCACCCGGCTGGGAGTCCGCAAGGATGTGGTGGCCGTTCCGCTCACCCACGACACCTCGGACGCGATGGCGAACCCGCACGGAATCGTGCGGGACTGGAAGAAGGGCGAGTGCGAGCCGGTCCCCGGGGTCACGATGCCCAGGCTCGTCGAGGTCGAGCGCGACTACGGGGCCGTGGCCGAGAAGATGAACGCACTCGGCCCGCTCGTGGACACGCTCGGCGCGACCACCAAGGGGGTCACCTTCGAGCTCGGCGCCCAAGTGGACTACCTGCGGCGCAAGAACGGCACGGTCCGGACCGGTGCGGCGGCAGGCCGGCCGTCGCTGAAGCGTGATGTGAACGTCTGCGAGGCGATCCTCGCGCTGTCCGGCACCACCAATGGGGCGCTTGCCACCCAAGGGTTCAAAACGCTCGAGAAGCGCACCGGCGTGCGGCTGGCCGACCTCGCCGAGGAGCACGAGGGCAAACAGATCACCTTCGCCGACACCCAGGGCCCGCCCGTGCCCGTGATCACGTCACCGGAGTGGTCAGGATCGGAGAGCGGCGGCCGGCGGTACTCGCCCTTCACCATCAACGTCGAGCGTAAGAAGCCGTGGCACACGCTGACCGGGCGTATGCACTTCTACCTCGATCACGACTGGATGGCCGAGCTCGGCGAGGGACTGCCGGTCTACCGGCCCCCGCTGAACATGGCGGCACTGTTCGCCGAGCCCTCCCTCGGCAACGTCTCGGACGGCTCCGACGGCCAGGGCGTCGAAGGGCTCACCGTGCGCTACCTCACCCCGCACAACAAATGGTCCATCCATTCCGAATACCAGGACAACCTGTTCATGCTCTCCCTCTCGCGGGGCGGCCAGAACATCTGGATGAGTGACCGCGACGCCGCGAAGGTCGGAATCAAGGACAACGACTGGATCGAGGCGGTCAACCGCAACGGCGTCGTGGTCGCCCGGGCGATCGTGTCCCACCGGATGCCCGAGGGAACGGTGTACATGTATCACGCACAGGACCGGCTCATCGACGTACCGATCGCCGAGACCTCCGGCAAGCGCGGAGGCATCCACAACTCGCTCACCCGGCTGCTGGTCAAACCCACACATCTGATCGGCGGCTACGCCCAGCTCACCTACGCGTTCAACTACCTCGGCCCCACCGGCAACCAGCGCGACGAGGTCACCGTCATCCGCAAGCGCTCGCAGGAGGTGACCTACTGATGAGAGTCATGGCACAGATGGCGATGGTGATGAACCTCGACAAGTGCATCGGCTGCCACACCTGCTCGGTGACGTGCAAGCAGGCATGGACCAACCGCTCCGGCACGGAGTACATCTGGTTCAACAACGTCGAGACCAAGCCCGGGCTCGGCTACCCCCGCACCTACGAGGACCAGGAGAAGTGGAAGGGCGGCTGGACGCTCAACAAGCGGGGCCGGCTCACACTCAAGGGCGGTGGCCGGTTCAAGAAGCTGCTGACCATCTTCTCCAATCCCAAGCTTCCCTCGATCAACGAGTACTACGAGCCCTGGACCTACGACTACTCCACGCTCACCGACGCGCCAGCTCAGGAGCACACGCCGGTCGCGCGTCCCAAGTCGCTGATCTCCGGTAAGGACATGAAGATCGAGTGGTCGGCCAACTGGGATGACGACCTCGGCGGCTCCACACTCAACGGCCACCGGGACCCGCTGCTGAAGAAGATCGCCGACAAGGTGAAATTCGAGTTCGAGCAGACCTTCATGTTCTACCTGCCGCGCATCTGCGAGCACTGCCTGAACCCTTCGTGCGCCGCCTCGTGCCCCAGCGGTGCGATCTACAAGCGCGAGGAGGACGGCATCGTCCTCGTCGACCAGGACAAGTGCCGTGGCTGGCGGATGTGCGTCTCGGGCTGCCCCTACAAGAAGATCTACTTCAACCACCGCACCGGCAAGGCCGAGAAGTGCACCTTCTGCTTCCCCCGCATCGAGGTCGGGCAGCCCACGATCTGCTCCGAGACCTGCGTCGGCCGGCTGCGCTACATCGGCTTGATGCTGTACGACGCCGACAAGGTGCTCGAGGCCGCGTCCACCACCGACGACCAAGGGCTCTACGAGGCCCAGCGTGACGTCTTCCTCGACCCGTCCGACCCCGAGGTGGTGCGCGCGGCCGAGCAGGCCGGCATCGCCCGCGACTGGATCGACGCCGCCCAGCGCTCCCCGATCCATGCCCTGATCACCACCTACAAGGTGGCACTGCCGCTACATCCGGAATACCGCACCATGCCCATGGTCTGGTACATCCCGCCGCTGTCCCCAGTCGTCGATGTGGTCAAGGAGACCGGCGAGGACGCCGAGGACAAAGGCAATCTGTTCGCCGCGATCGACGCCCTGCGGATCCCGGTCGAGTACCTCGCCGAGCTCTTCACCGCCGGCGACATCGCGCCGGTGGACGCCGTGCTGAAGAAGCTCGCCGCGATGCGCTGCTACGTGCGCGACATCAACATGGGCCGTGAACCCGACGCCTCGATCCCCGCCGCCGTCGGGATGAGCGAAGAGGACATGTACGACATGTATCGCCTGCTGGCGATCGCGAAGTACGACGAGCGCTACGTCATCCCGTCCGCCCACGCCGAGCAGGCCCACTCCCTGGAAGAGCTGGCCACGGAGTGCTCGCTCGATTACGAGGGCGGGCCCGGGATGGGCGGTTCCGGCCCGTTCGGGGAAGGATCGGGCGCCCCGACGCCGATCGCGGTGGAGAACTTCCAGATGCTGCAGGACCGGCAGACCTCCGACTCCCTGGCTGGCCCCGACGACAAGGGCAAACGGGTCAACCTGCTCAACTGGGACGGCAGGGGCTCTCCCTCCGGGCTCTTCCCCTCGAAGGGGTCGGACTCGTGAGCAAAGCCCGCGCGAAGCCTGCGCTGGCTTCGCACCAGCTGACCATCGTGTGGCAGTCGGTCTCCCTCCTGCTGGACTACCCGGACGAACAGCTCACCGGACGGATCGCGCTGGTCCGGTCCGCGATCGGACAACTGCCCCCGGCGCTCGGCGGGACGATTCGCGAGTCCGTGGAACAGCTGGAGGCCACGCCGCTGGCGGAGCTGCAGGCGAAGTACGTCGAGACCTTCGACAACCGCAGACGCTGCAACCTGTTCCTGACCTACTTCGCCCACGGGGACACCCGCAAGCGGGGAATGGCTCTGCTTCGATTCAAGCAGGTCTACCTGCGCGCCGGCTTCACGCTCGACGATGCGGAGCTGCCCGACCACTTGTGCGTCGTGCTCGAGTTCGCCGCGACGGTTGACCAGGAGCTCGGCCGAGGGCTGATGCTCGACCACCGGGCCGGTCTTGAACTGCTCCGGCTGTCGCTGCGGGACATGGCCTCCCCGTGGGCCGGCCTGGTCGCAGCCGTCACCGCGACCCTGCCGCCGCTGCGCGGGGACGAGCGGGACGCCGTGAGCCGCCTCGCCGCAGAGGGACCGCCCGAAGAAGAGGTCGGGCTCGCACCCTTCGCCAACCCCCAGTTCAGCCCTGCCGCGTCGCGGGAGACGACACCGCTGCCCATGCCCACCTTCCCAGGAGCCCGAGCATGATTCAGTTCCTGTACGTGGTCTTCCCCTACATCTGCCTGACGGCCTTCGTCCTGGGACATCTGTGGCGCTACCGATACGACAAGTTCGGCTGGACCACCCGCTCCTCCCAGCTCTACGAGAACCGGTTCCTGCGGATCGGCAGTCCCCTGTTCCACTTCGGGATCATCGGGGTGTTCTTCGGCCACGTGATCGGGCTGGGCATCCCCAAGTCCTGGACCGAAGCGGTCGGTGTATCCGAGGGGATCTACCACTTCCTGGCCTTTTCGGTCGGGGCGCTGGCGGGGCTGGCCACGGTCGTCGGGATGGTGATCCTGATCTACCGTCGGCGCACCGTTGGCCCGGTCTTCTCGGCCACCACCCGGATGGACAAGGTGATGTACCTCTTTCTCGCCGTGGTGATCTTCCTCGGCCTGTTCAACACGGTGGCGGCCAACGTCTTCGAGCACTACGACTACCGGGACGGTGTCTCGGTCTGGTTCCGCGGGATCTTCCGATTCGACCTCCACCCTGAACTCATGGGCGAAGCGCCGCTCGGATTCCAGCTCCATGGCCTGTTCGCCATGGCGCTCTTCGCGCTGTGGCCCTTCACACGGCTCGTCCACGTGTTCAGCGCCCCCCTCGGCTACCTCACCCGCCCCTACATCGTCTACCGCAGCCGCGACGTCACACAGCTCGGCAGCCATCAACCACGCCGCGGCTGGGACCGGGTGGGCTGACACCCGCGAAGGCCAAGAACCACCGACCGTGGCAAGAACCTCCCGCTTGCTTCCCCCTGCCGGGCGCTCGGCGAAGCCGAACAGCCGCAGCCGGCCCTCCAGGGCACGGTCAGCGGGCCGCGCCGCCTGAACAGCGGATTCTCGGGCTCCGGCCATGATCCTCACCTCCGTCGTCCGACGTCCCGCCTGCACACCAGGACCGCCCAGGACGAAAGCCCCCACATGGCCTGGCCGTCGTCCGGCTCCTCACCGGCAGGGCCGTCTCGGCCTGCCCGGTGTGCGGAGAGCAGTGCCGTGATTCCGCTGCCACACCACCGCACGACCCCGGCCTGCCGGCCGCCGTACGACGGACCGGCCCTCTCACCCCGGACGGCCAACCGCGGGACCTCGGACTCTATGAGGCCATCGCGCAGCGGCACTCCAGCCGGATGCCGTTCTCCGGCCGGCCGGTGCTCGAACCGATCGTGGCCGAGATGGCGACCGTCGCACACGCTGCGGGCGCACGCCTGCACGTGCCGGACATCGCCGGACAGCAGCGGATGCCGCACCTGACAGCCGATGCCGAGGCGCGCCACCACGCACGCCTGGACCGCACCGCCGGAACCCTCACCTGGATCACCGCCCCAGAAACAGCCACCCGCTACGGCATACTCGTCACCGCCCTCGGCCCGCCTGATGCCGATGCGAGACTTCACCGGCGCGCTGCTGGCCCTCCGCCTTCCCGCCCGGTGCTTTGAACGCCACACTCAGACAGCGTCCGGGCGGCGGCCACACGCCCCGATCCCCTGGGCAACTGGGCACTCCACTACCCGTCTTCCCTCCCAGCACGCCCGCAGCCCCGCCTGTCAGCGCCATGACGCAGGACATGCTCCTGGCGTGTTCAGTGGCGGGGGACGACAAGTGGATTCAGTTCATCGTGCGGAGCGGCGACAAGCCCAGGAGAAGAGGGCCAGTCGGGGCGGCCACCAGATCCTCAACAGTGATCGGGTCCAGGGCGGCGTAGAAGGCTTCCTGCGCAGCCCGCAGGGCGTGGCGCAGCCGGCAGGCGCCGCGGAGCGGACACGGCGGATCGTCCTCGCAGCCCACCACATCGCCCGTGCCTTCCAAGTCGCGCACCAAGCGGCCGACCGAATGGCGGCGCCCGTGCTCGGTGAGGGACAGGCCGCCGCCCCGCCCGCGCCTCGCCTCCAGGACACCCAGATGCTGGAGGCGGGCGACGACTTTCGCGGCGTGACTGTAGGACGCGGCCACGGCATCGGCCACCTCACGCGTGGTCGGCGCCGCATTCTCTTCCAGCACCGCCAGCCGCATCGCGACACGCAGCGCCAGATCGGTTCCCTTGGTCAGTCGCACGACCCCAGTCTAGTTAATACGCATCCTGAACTCCGAATTTGCTTTGTGGTGTGCGTCACCCGTGCGGTGGCGCACTCAAGGTCATGCAGAAGCCCTCACTCGATGGGTGTCGTCCCACGCCGGCGCCGAATGGGCGCGACTGCCGCAACTGCCGGCCATCTCCATGCGCGAGGAGCCGCTGACCCAAGGGACCGGCCGCCTGCCGGGTGCGGGACAACCGTCCTCTCGTCCATGACGGCACACCCTGCGGCGCCCTATCGCGCGGCCAGGGCGCTGATGCCGAGTGCGGTCAGGCCGATGACCTTGGCGGCCTCCAGCGTCACGTAGTACAGGTGTCCGCGTGAGCGGGGCAGGTTCTCCCCGGCCAGGACCCGGTCGGAGCGGCGGTTCAGGCGAGGGCGGATCACCGTGAGCTGCACGGCGAGCAGCACCACAACCGTGACGGCTGTGGCGGTCACCGCCACCGGTGGGGTCGTGGTGGTGATCGCGGTGATCACGGTGAGCGCCAGAACGGCCTCGACCGTATTGAGCGCGCGGAAGACGAGTCGGCCGATGCTCAGCCCGACGGGTACGGTCACGCCGGGCGCGCGGAACTTCAGTGGTGCTTCCAGGAACGAGATGGCCAGCAACATACCCAGCCAGACGAAGGCCGCGGCGGCAGCAACGGCGGTGCCCGGGGTCATCAGGCGCCCGCCTGCGCGTCGGCAGGGCGTGCGCCGATCCGCAGTCCCGGTCGCCGCCGGTGCACGGTCAGATAGGTCAGGCCGCCGGCACCCGCGGCGAGGGCCCGCGCCGAGCCGTGCGGAAGCCACAACGTAACCCCCGCCACCAGGGGGAGGGTGCCCTGCCCGGTATCGGCTACGCCCTCGCCTGCGGTGACGAGGAGGAGGACATCGAGATCGGGTTCGCGGTGCCAGTCGATGCGCTCACCCGGCGGGAGACGGACGAGATTGGCATCGAGTTGACGCTCTGGCACATCCAGACGCCAGAGCGCGCCCTTACTGCCGGCGTCGCGGTCCTGGCCCAGTCGCGACACGTCGCACAGCATGTGGGGCACCGCGGCGGATTCGGGCGATGGAGCGGTCATGGGATTCTCCAATGGCGGGAGGCGCCGTTCTCGGTGGCGGCGCGCGAGTCCACGGCTGTCAGTTGCTGCCGAGCCAGAGGTCGGGGCCGAAGATCTCGTAGTGGATGTCCGCGGCCGGTACTCCCGCCTGCAGCAGGGCGCCGCGCACCGCCCTCAGGTACGGCAGGGGCCCGCACAGGAAGGCCGTCAGGCCGTCTGGAAGGTCGAGCAGTCCCACGTTGGTGCGTCCCTCCCGTGCGCCGGGCATCTCGGCGTGGGCTTCCTCATACCACAGGTGCAGTGCGGCGTGCGGCAGCCTGTCCGCGAGCCGGGTGGTCTCTTCGCGGTGCGGGTGATCGGACGGGGAGCGGTCCGCGTGTGCGATCAGCACCGGACGACTGGATCCGGTGGCCGCGAGGTGGTCGAGCATGGAGAGCATGGGGGTGTTGCCTATTCCGGCGGAGGCGAGCAGCAGCGGGCCGTCACCGCCGGGCAGCGTCAGCCCACCGCACGGTGCTGACACCGTGAGAGTGTCACCCACTCGAAGGTGCTGGTGCAGCCAGGAGGAGACTTCCCCGTCCGGCCCGGCACCGCTTTTCCCTCGCACCTGCTTGACGGTGATCCGCCAGTCCGGGTGACCCGGGGAGTGGGAGAGGCTGTACTGGCGGATCTGCCGCGCCCCGTCCGGCAGTTGCACCTGGACGCTGACGTACTGGCCGGGCAGGAACGGTTGCGTAGGCCGGCCGTCGGCGCGGCACAGAGTGAACGAGACCGTGTCCGGTGTCTCCTCACAGCGTCCGCTCACCCGCATGGGGTGCCAGACATCGCCCTCGGTGACACCGGCCTCCTGGTAGAGCCGGGCCTCCACCGCGATCAGGGCGTTGGCCATCAGCCAGTACACCTCGTCCCAGGCGGCTGCTACCTCGGACGTGACCGCGTCGCCGAGGACCTCGGCGATCGCTGCGAACAGGTGATGGTGGACGATCTTGTACTGGTCCGAAGTGATCCCGAGCGAGGCGTGCTTGTGGGCGATCCGTGACAGCATCACATCCGGCCGGGCCTCGGGGTGAGCGACCAGAGCGGTCGCGAACGCGGCGATGGACCCGGCCAGCGCCTGCTTCTGCGCCCCGTTAGCCTGGTTGCCGCGGTTGAACAGATCCCGCAGCAGCTCCGGGTGGGACGCGAACATCCGGGAGTAGAAACGCTCACTGATCTCGCCGATGGCCGAGCCCACGAGGGGCAGCGTGGCACGGACGACCGGAAGGGACTGCTCGGAAAGCACACCGACTCCAAAGAGGTAGATGATATTCGCATTTGTGACACCACCCGCCCCGGGGCAGGCGACAGACCTCGAACGGCATTCGACACACCAGCAGCCCCGGCGGGGGGATACCGGGCGTCACGCAGTGAGACTGCCGCACGCTCCGCGACGATCCGGCGACCGTGACCGCCGCATCCGACCCTGCCGACCGTGCACTGCGACGATATCTAAATACGCAACTGGGATGCCACTTATTGGTTGTGGGGAGCGCCACATCCACCGATGCGGTCACATTCTTCAACCGGGCGGCCTGCCCCTGCTTCGCGACTGTGCTCAGCTGCACGACCCGTACGGCGCCGTCCCACCACGGGCGGCAGGCAGGCGGCGAACGTTGCCGAGGGCAGCCGCCTGTTCCCGGAGCCGGATGATCTCGTCATGCTGTGCAGCGAGTCGAGAGATGGCGACGGTCTTGAACTCGGTGAGCGCGGCGACGACTTCGTCCCGCTTGGTGACCCGGTCCTTGAGCTCGGCGACCTCGGTCTTGAGCCGTTCGATCTGCGCGGCCCATGGGTCGATGATCTCGCCGGCCTGCCGCAAAGCAACAAGGCGCCGCTCGAACTCCTCGGCCAGGTGCTGGTAGGGGCCCGGCCGAGGAGTGCCGTCCCGGCTTTTCTTCGGGTAGAAGCCGGTCCGGATCACGCCGGACTAGAGAGCCAGGGATTTGAGATCGCACTCGCCGCCCGGCGGGAACTCCCCGCGCAAGAGCCGGTCCATGGCTGCTCGGATGGCGTCCTCGTTGCGCGCGCGGTCGCTGTCGCTGATCCGTCCCATCAGATGGCGTCCTTCCCCGCCGCTCCTGCTTGCGGCTTGGTCGATCTCAGCGAGCACCCGCTCGGCGCGGCTCACGCTGACTTCCAGCCGGGTCCGCTCGATCTTCTGCCGGCGGCTGAGGCCGCCGATGAACACCTTGGCGGTCTCCCGGGATTCCTCCCACGCTGGCCGGTGGCACGGATGGTGCGTGGCTTGGGGACAGCGTGCGGAGTCACACATGTCGGCAAGTGGCCGGTCGGCGTCGGGAGTGCCGGCCAAGCGCAGGCACAACGCCTTGGCCGGATCGATGAACCAGCAGTAGTTCAGCCGTTCCCAGGTAGAGAGTACGGGCCCGGGTCGCGAGCATGGAGACGACCTCCAGGTCGTTGTCGACGATCTGGCTGCTTGAGCCCGCGCGGCTGCTGGTGGAACGCATCCGAATCGAACCCGGCCTGGGCTGCGAGGGCGGGGATGTCGGAATCCTGAAGGTGTAAGCCCATGACCTCAGGGACGTCTTCCGGACGGTGCGGGTCGCCGGATGCGTGGGTGCGTCCGGCCAGAAGGACCACAACCCTGCAGCCGGTCAAATCGGCGATGCTGAAAACTGTGCACGCATGCGGTGGCATGCCTACTCATGCGGGCGGTCCTTCCCGGGCTGGGACGCGGTGGCGAGAGCCTTTCTGATCACGCTAACCGGCGTCAGGTCCGCTTTCGTGGCGTTATGAATCAGCTGGCGGCCAAGACATCAACTCGCCCTCCACATTGCTCCTTAAGCCCTGTTGCTCGTCTGGGCCGGTCGCTAGCCTGTCGCAATGTCGAAGCGTGACCACCAGGGCCCGGGCCCCAATGGGCAGTCATCGTCGCCGCTCTGAGGCTGTCGGCGTATGGACGCTGCCCGCGTCAGAGGCGGTCAACCGGTAGCCGCGGTGGAGGCTGCCGTGGTGGAGACGCCGTGGGAGGTGACCACCAGCCGGGCGCTGCCCTCCGTGAGTTGGTAGGCCAGGCCGACGACGCCGGCGTGTCCGGCGGCGACCTGGTCGGCCAGGATACGGGAGCGGTCCAGGAGCAGGTCCACGGTGTGCTGTACGTGCGCGTCGATCAGGTCTCTGTCCGCCGTGAGGCCCGCCGCGCGGGCGGTGAGCACGCTCGGGGTGACGCGCTCAACGATGTTCCGGACGTACCCGATGGCCGGCAGCCCGTCTTCGACAGCGGCGCGGGCGGCAGCGACGGCGCCGCAGGAGTCGTGTCCGAGGACCACGACGAGGCGGCAGTCCAGCACGCTCGTGCCGTACTCGATGCTGCCCAGGACCTCCGGCCCGAGCACGTGGCCGGCGGTGCGGACCACGAACAGGTCCCCTAGCCCCTGGTCGAAGATGATCTCGGCGGCCAGCCGCGAGTCGGAGCACCCGAGCAGCACCGCGAAGGGCTTCTGGACCGGTGCAAGCTCGGCCCGCCGGGCGGCGTCCTGGTTCGGGTGCTGCGGGGCACCGGCCACGAAACGCTGGTTCCCGGTGAGCAGGGCGTCGAGAGCTTGGGCAGGAGAGACAGGAGTGGATGCCATGCAGGCAGCCTATGAGGAGGCCGCCGTCGCCACGCAGCCCGGGGCGCCGAACAGACTTCGCTGCCTGTCAGGCTGCCGGCGGCATTCCGGGCCGGTGAGCGGGGAGAATGGATGAATTGTCTACGGGTATCACCGCGCCAAGGGCGCACCGGCCCTGGGTGCGCTGCCCGGCCAGGAAGGGCCGTTCGGCCGCCGCCCGAGCCGGAGCAGATGGGCGACACCGACGCGGATGCAGGCCCCGGCGGACGGGCGGCGCCCGTGGTGCCGTCGCCCAGGGACGGGAGCGTCCAGTGACGCTGTGGCGGCAGGTCCTGGCGGCACTGAACGATGACAGCCTCGGCGACGCGGAACGGGAGGCCAGCGTGGCCCGCGGCGCCGCCCAGCTCGCCGTCCGTCGGGCCCCGGCGGCCCAGCAGGCCACGCCGAGTCAGTGATAGCCGTGGCGTTCGATGAGTTCGCGCTGGTCTTGGACGCCTACCAGGCCAGCGCCGCCTTGAAGGAATCCGGCCCCGCCAACTGAGTAACCCGGACGGCCCAGGCGGCGTTGAACCCGGCGTGACCATGACGATGCGGCTCGCGCCCGTCATCGGGGTGCAGTGCAGTGGAAGTGAAACGGTTCCCAACCCCGAGCTAGAGCCGATCCTCACCGAGCTTGCCCAGCAGTGGGAGCTGGACGATCCGTCCCCGGCCAGAGGGACGAGGAATGGATGATCCTCGCCCGTCGGCATTTCCTGGCGGGCCCGCTGACCGCGCGGTGCGAGCACGGCCCCCGCCGCCCCCGCACCGCACCCCCCAAGGAGCCCGCAGACGCCACCGGCGTCGCGCTTCCGGGCTGCCGGACCGGCACACCGTGGTTGGGCCCACCGGTCCGGCAGCCCCACCAGTCCACCACCCGACCCGGCCCGGAAGGAACGCCGCCCGGTACCACGAAGGCCCTGACCACTCGGGGGATCAGGAGGGAAACTGACGCGCCCCCGCCCCCGGGCGGGAATCGGAGCCGCGGACCACACCGGCCCGCCGTGGGGCGACAGCGAGCGTCGAATCCACCAACGCGTATGGCAGCCGGAAGACCCCCCTTGTCACGAGCCCGATAGCTTCCAGCTCGCCCATCCGGCACGACGCCTCGTGAGCGTTGTCCGAGGCCGACGGCATGATGCGGCCATGGGCGAGGAGTACGAGCACCGCTTGGCCCGCCTGATCGCCAAGCACCCGGACAGCGCCGACCACCAGTTGGGCCCGAGGACGTCTCCCTGGCTTTGGCGACGCGTCGAGAGTCATTGCAGTCCAGCGCGGTCGCAGTGGATAACTGGTCGCTGTCGAGTCACAGCCCCCCAATGAAGAGGGCTGGCGTCAGCCGACGGTCAGAAACACCACACAGCCGCACAAAGAGAATGCCCCCAGCGTGAGGGCGACGCAGGTACACAGCAGCCGTAGACGCAGTTGTTCGTAGCGGGTGGTGTATTCGGCCCGCAGCTCGTGGCAACGGACCGTGACCTGCCGCAGGACCCTGAGAGAGACATCAAGGCGGGCATCGGCGTACAGGCGGACGATCTCGTCGCGCTGGGTATCGGTCAGCCACGGCATGCGGTCGGCGAACGCCTCGGCCTCGGCCTGCGCGTTGTGGATCTCCGCCTGGCGGATCAGGTGTCCTTCCAGCCGGGCGATGCCAGCGGCGATGTCCCGTGGGCTGTCCATCCGCGTACCGTCTCCGCCTCAGTCCTTGGCGCCGTTGTTCTGGCCGTCTGCCTGTGCGGAGGCTGAGCCGTGGCGGGCGCCGGCGTACCGTCCCTCGAGGGCGGCGATGTCGGGGTGGTGCAGGTCGAAGGCGGGGGACTCGGAGCGGATTTTGGGCAGGGTGAGGAAGTTGTGCCGTGGCGGTGGGCAGGAGGTGGCCCACTCCAGTGAGCGGCCGTAGCCCCACGGGTCGTCGGTCTCGACCTTCTCGCCGTACTTGGCGGTCTTCCAGACGTTGTAGAGGAAGGGCAGGGTGGACAGGCCCAGCAGGAACGCCCCGATGGTCGAGACGGTGTTGAGGGCGGTGAAGCCGTCGGAGGCGAGGTAGTCGGCGTAGCGGCGCGGCATGCCCTCCGCTCCCAGCCAGTGCTGGACCAGGAAGGTGGTGTGGAAGCCGACGAACAGTGTCCAGAAGTGGATCTTCCCCAGGCGCTCGTCGAGCATCCTCCCGGTGAACTTAGGCCACCAGAAGTAGAAGCCGGAGAACATTGCGAACACGACGGTGCCGAAGACCACGTAGTGGAAGTGGGCGACGACGAAGTAGCTGTCGGTGACGTGGAAGTCGATTGGCGGGGAGGCCAGCAGCACCCCGGTCAGTCCGCCGAACAAGAAGGTCATCAGGAAGCCTGCCGCCCACAGCATGGGCGTCTCGAAGCTGAGGGAGCCGTGCCACATGGTGCCGATCCAGTTGAAGAACTTCACCCCGGTCGGCACCGCGATCAGGAACGACATGAAGGAGAAGAACGGCAGCAGCACCCCGCCGGTCGCGAACATGTGGTGGGCCCATACCGTCATCGACAGTCCGCAGATCGCGATGGTCGCTCCGACCAGACCCAGGTAGCCGAAAACGGGCTTGCGTGAGAAGACGGGGATGACCTCAGTGATGATGCCGAAGAACGGCACCGCGATGATGTACACCTCGGGATGGCCGAAGAACCAGAACAGGTGTTGCCACAGCAGTGCTCCGCCGTTGGCGGCGTCGAAGACGTGCGCCCCGAATTTGCGGTCCGCCTCCAGGGTGAGCAGCGCGGCGGCGAGCACCGGGAACACCATGATCACCAGGACGCTGGTCAGCAGCGCGTTCCAGCAGAAGATCGACATACGGAACATGGTGAGGCCGGGGGCGCGCATGCAGAGGATGGTGGTGATGAAGTTGACCGCGCCCAGGATTGTGCCGAACCCGGACAGCGCCAGCCCCATGATCCACATATCGCCGCCGACCCCCGGCGAGTGCTGGGCGTCGTTGAGCGGCGCGTAGGCGAACCAGCCGAAGCTCGCGGCGCCCTGCGGGGTGAGGAAGCCGCCCACGGCGATGAGCGATCCGAGCAGGTAGAGCCAGTACGCGAGCATGTTCAGTCTGGGGAAGGCGACATCGGGGGCACCGATCTGTAGCGGCATGATCCAGTTCGTGAAGCCGGCGAACAGCGGGGTGGCGAACATCAGCAGCATGATCGCCCCGTGCATGGTGAACGCCTGGTTGAACTGCTCCGTCGACATGATTTGTAGCCCCGGACGCGCCAGCTCACCGCGCATCACCAGCGCCAGTACTCCGCCGAGCAGGAAGAAGGCGAACGACGTGGTCATGTACAGGGAGCCGATCTTCTTGTGATCGGTGGTGGTCAGCCACTGCACGACCGCGGATCCTCGTTGCGTCGCCGGCCTTGGTGCTCCGATCGGTTCGGTCTGCACCGCCATATTGGTCTCCCTCCCGCCTTACGGAACCTGGGCAGTGTCCGCTGTGTGCCCCCCCTATCCGCTGCGGACATGCGGCGGAATGAAATGAATCATTCGTTTGGCGCAATCCGGGGCGGTCGCGCGTCAGCGCGGGTGATGCGGATCAAGTTCCCTCGTGTCGGAGGGGGATGGGTGACCGTGGGTTCTTGTCGGCTCGGAGAGTGGGCCGTTCGGGTGTGCGCGCCATCTTTTGGTGAGGCTGTCCAGGTCTGGCCTGCTGACCGTGCGGGCTTCGGCGGGGGTGGTCGTTGCTGGTGTCGCCGCGGCCGGAGCCGGAGGTTTCGACGAGTCCCTCGCGGTGTGAGGCGAGCCGCTCGTCAAGAGGTGCCGCAGGCGCGTATGCGACGCGGCTGCGGGTATACGTGCGTCTTCTGCGAACAAGGTGCAAGGCGACCTAGATGGAACACATCTCCCTGGGCGAGGGCCGTACGGTGCCGGGTCCCGAGCCCCGCGGCTCACAGCAGCGTTGGACGGTGACAGCGAGTGCATCGCCAAGGCCCGCTGTCTGGCGGCTGCCGGTCTTCTCACGCGGTTGCAGGCCGAATTCGGGCTGCCGGTATCGGCGCCACGGACCTCACGCACTGGTGGTCAGCGAACTGGTTACCAATGCCGGCAAGTACGCCCCCGGTCCCGTGCTTCTGGAGTTGCGGATCACCGGTGATCTGGCCGAGAGATGTGATGGGCGTGGCCCAGCCGTCACGGCACGCTGGGGATCGGCGGCACCTCCGGCTGGTCTATGCGGGTTTCTCACCAGGACCTCACCCGGCGGCGAGTTCCTCCAGTGGCACGTCCGGATCGGCCAGCCGGTCCCGGTCGACCTGAGTGCCGGAGCGGACCAGGTGCTGGATCGCTTCGTTAACGTCCCAGATGTTGACGTTCATGCCGGCCAGCACGCGGCCCTGGGCCGTCCAGAAGGCGATGAACTGCATGCTCGTCAGGTCGCCGCGGACGACCACGTCGTCGTAGTCGCCGGGTTCGGCGTAGCCGGCGTACTCCATGCCCAGGTCGTACTGGTCGGTGAAGAAGTAGGGCACGCGGTCGTAGGAGGCAGCCTCGCCCAGCATCGATCGTGCTGCCGTCTCGGGCTGGTGGAGGGCGTTGGCCCAGTGTTCCACCCGGATGTGCTTGCCGAGCATCGGGTGGAAGGCGTTGCCCACGTCGCCCGCTGCGTGGATGTTCGGGTCGGAGGTCCGCAGGGAGGCGTCAACGGTGATGCCGTTGTCGACGTGGAGGCCCGATGCGACGGCCAGTTGGGAGTTGGGGACGGCGCCGATGCCGACCACGACAGCGTCGGCGTCGATGCGGGTGCCGTCGGCCAGCCGGACGCCGGCGGCCGTCCCGTTCTCGCCGACGATCTCGGCGACCTGTGCGGTCAGGCGCAGGTCCACGCCGTGTTCCCGGTGGAGGTCGGCGAAGACGGGAGCGATCTGCCGGCCCAGCACGCGCAGCAGCGGCAGTTCGTCCGCCTCCAGGACGGTCACCTCCACGCCGGCCTCCCGGGCGGCGGCGGCCACTTCCAGGCCGATCCAGCCGCCGCCGACGAAGACGATGCGGGAGGCGGACTGGAAGGTCCGCTGGATGCGTTCGCAGTCGCCGACGCGGCGCAGGTAGAGCACGCCGTCGAGGTCCGCGCCGGGTACGGGGAGGCGGCGCGGGGAGGCGCCTGTGGTCAGCAGCAGCTTGTCGTAGCCGATCGTCTCGCCGCCGGAGACGGTGACCGTGCGCTGGTCGCGGTCGAGTTCGGTGACGAGGGTGTCCCTCCGCAGGTCGATGGCCTGGTCGATGTACCACTGTGCCGGGTGGACGAAGATCGTGTCGCGGTCCTGCTTGCCCTGCAGGTAGCCCTTGGACAGTGGCGGCCGCTCGTAGGGCCGGTCCGGCTCGTCCCCGATGAGTAGGATCCGGCCGTCGAAGCCGTGCCCGCGCAGCGCTTCGGCGGCTTTGGCGCCGGCCAGGCTCGCTCCGACGATTACGAACGTGGGTGGTGTCATCGCGCGTGCTCCCTGCTGTCAGCGGTGCGCTCGGGCCGGGCGCTGTCGGAGGCGTGCAGTCGTGCCGCGAGTTTCCCTGCCAGTTCGTCCCAGCTGGCGTCGAACGTCTCGAGGCCCTGGTCCTCCAGCACCTGGACAACGTCGCGGTAGTCGACCCCGGCGTCAGCGAGGTCCTCGAGCACCTGGTGTGCCTCGCCGTAGGTGTCGCGGATGCTGCCGGCCGGCAGCACCGCGTGGTCGGCGACCGCGTTCAGGGTGGCCTCCGGCATGGTGTTGACCACGTCTGGTGCGACCAGGTCGACGACGTACCGGGTGTCCTCATACGCGGGATCCTTCACGCCTGTGGACGCCCACAGCAGCCGCTGCGGCCGGGCACCGGCCTGTTCCAGCCGCTGCCACCGGTCGGTGGCGAGCATGTGCTCGTAGTGCTCGTAGGCAATGCGGGCGTTGGCGATGGCGGCGCGCCCTCGCAGCGCGGCGGCCTTCTCGCCGCCCGTCCGGTCGAGCCGCCGGTCGATCTCTGTATCCACCCGGGAGACGAAGAACGACGCCACCGACGTGATGCCGGACAGGTCGTGTCCGGCGTCCCGGGCGCGTTCCATCCCGGTCAGGAACGCCTCCGTCACCGCGTCGTAGCGCTCCAGTGAGAACAGCAGCGTGACGTTGATGCTGATGCCCTCGGCTAGACAGGCGCTGATCGCCTCCAGGCCCTGTTTGGCGGCGGGGATCTTCACGAACAGGTTCGGCCGGTCCACCAGCCACCACAGCGCCCGGGCCTCGGCGACCGTGCGCGCGGTGTCATGCGCGAGCCGCGGGTCGACCTCGATCGATACCCGCCCGTCCACACCCCCGCTGGCGTCGTACGCCGGCCGCAGCACGTCGCAGGCCCAGCGCACGTCGAAAGTGGTCAGCACGCGCAGCGCCTCCTCCACACCGACCCCGCGCAACGACAGATCCGTGATCTGCTCGTCGTAGCAGTCGCTGTGCTCGATGGCCCTGGCGAAGATCGTCGGATTGGTCGTCACGCCGACGACGTGCCGTTCCGCGATCAGCCTGGCCAGGCTGCCCTCGACGAGCCGCTGCCGGCTCAGGTCGTCCAACCAGACCGAAACCCCGGACTCGGACAGCTGAGCGAGCGTGTCGGTCACCGTATGCCTCCCTTGCCGGCGCGGGCGTCATGAACCGCGAAAGACTCCTCAAGTCAAGACTCACCCAGAACGCGCCCGGCCGCAGGTCGACCCTCGGCGGGTCAGACACCGGCCAAACGCACACCTACGGCGAGGCCGCCCCAGGGTGCACCATCACCGCGCTGACTGCATGATCAAGACGTCGAAGGTATAGCCGGTGCACGGACGGCCGGTTCGAGATCGACCGCGAGGAGCAGGCCCGGGCCCAGGCGGCTGCGGCGAACAGACGTCCACAGGAAGTGACGATACGTGAATGATCAACAGCAGCCACCGAGTGAGGCGCCGAAAGTCGGCGGCCTGGCCGGCGACGACATCGGTTACGACAGTGAAGAATGGGCCGCCGTCCGCCCCCGGCGCATCACCCCCGAGCAGTGGCAGCAGTTCGAGGGCTACATGCAGGAGATCTTCACAGCCCTGGGCATGCCGGGATCCCTCTCGACGGCCGATACCCCGCGCCGCTTCCTCCGCGCGCTCTTCGACGCGACCAGCGGATACGAGGGGGACGAGAAGCTGGTCACCGCGTTCCCGACCGAGTGCCGCGGCGGCCCTGACTGCCGCATCAGCCAGGTGGTGGAGGGGCCGATCCCGTTCTTCGCCCTCTGTGAGCACCACAGCCTGCCGTTCTTCGGCATCGCCTACGTCGGTTACGTCGCCCACGAGCACATCCTCGGCCTGTCCAAATTGACCCGACTGGTACGGCTGTTCGCCCGCCGCTTCTCGGTGCAGGAGCGCATCGGCCAGCAACTCGCCGACGCGCTGGTACGCATCCTGCAACCGCACGGCGTCGCCGTGCACCTGGAGGCGGTGCACCTGTGCACGCAGATGCGCGGCGTCCGCGAGATCGAGTCCAGCACCCGCACCACCTACTGGCGCGGCACCTACGACACCGAGGACCAGCTGAGAATGGAGTTCTTCCACCTGTGCGGCCCCAGAAGCACCAGCCGTGGCTGAACCTGACGCCGCCCCCACGGCCCCCGTCCCCCACACCGAGCCGCTGGTGCGGCTGTATGAGGAACCCGAGGCGCCCCGCTGGGGCCTGCCACCGGCGCTCGCCGCACTGTACGGAGGCGACCTCGGCTTCCCCGAACCGTGCCTGTACGCCAACTTCGTCGCTTCCCTCGACGGGGTGGTGTCGCTCGGCCCGCAATACTCGTCATCCGGTTCGACGATCAGCGGACGCGAACCCGCGGACCGGTTCGTCATGGGACTGCTGCGGGCCTGCGCCGACGCCGTCCTCATCGGAGCAGGCACGCTGCGCGCCTCACCCCGCCACCGGTGGACGCCCGAGCACGTCTACCCGGCCGCCGCAGCAGACTTCGCCCAGCTCCGCCACCACCGGCGCCGAGCTGCCGAGCCGGAACTGGTCGTCGTCACCGCGAGCGGCATCCTGCCGGCCGAGCACCCCGCCCTGCAGGCGGGCGCGCTCATCGCCACCACCACCCAAGGTGCCGGCCGCCTCGCCGGACGCCTCCCACCGACCTGCACCATCCTTCCCCTCGGCGACGGCCCGACCCTGCGCATCCCGCAGGTGCTCGACACCATCCGCGCCCGCGGGCACACCACGATCCTCTCCGAGGCAGGGCCGCGCCTGGTCGGGCAACTCGTCGGCGCCGGCATCCTGAACGAACTGTTCCTGACCCTGTCTCCCGTACTGGCCGGCCGCGCAGACACCACCCGCCACGGACTGATCGCCGGGCTCGAACTCCTCCCGACCTGGCACGAGACAGCCGACCTGATCAGCGCCCGGCAGCGCGCTTCCTATGTGTTCCTGCGCTACCGACTGCCCGGTCGCCGCCCCGAGGCCGACGACAGCTACCGCCAAGTGCCGCCTCGATGAAGAGAGGCAGCCCAGATCGACCGCGCGGCCCTTCAGGCCCGCCCACCGGAGCGTAGCCGTACCGGCACTGATCAAACACGGCCCCGGGCAAGCGCCCCCAGAGCTCATCCGGAACACTCCGTAGCCACCTGTGGCATCCCGGGACACACCAAAGCCCTCATGGTGAGCCACGCCGTGATAGTCGCCGGCATCACGGGTAGTCTGTGGTCATGTCCGAGCAATTCCAGATCGAGCCGATGGGGGATCACGACTATCTGGTGCGCACCTGGTACAGCGGTGACGTGATCGAGTCCCGGTTCCAGGCAAGTCCGGCCGTCGTCGACCAGGTCGGTGCGGCAGAGGCCGACGAGCAGCGGGTGATCGAGGAAACCGCCCTCTACCTCGCCGAGCGGCAGCCCGTCATGGACTTTCCCCCGATGGTCGATCTCGACGATGTCGCGGCCGTCTACGGTGACCACTACATCGATGAGCTGAGCCGCCGCCTCAAGGGTTCCTGACGCGCCGCCCTGCACACGTTTGGCCTGGCGGGGTCCGCCAGCGCGCCGGACGGGTTGCGGATCCCACCCGCGGAGAGACGAAGAGCGATCGAACGGGGGGCGCACTTGGGAGGCTACATGTACAGCAAAGCCACGCTCGCCGGTCACCCCATTCACCCGATGCTGATCGGCTTTCCGGTCGCCAGTTACACCGGAACCCTGGTGGGCTTCGCCGTGTACGCGGCCACCGGGCACCAGTTCTGGCTCAACCTGGCGATCGCACTGAACATCGTGGGCGTCGGCAGCGCACTGCTCGCCGCAATCCCCGGACTCGTCGACTGGGCCTTCGGGATCCCGCGCGGCTCGGCGGCCAAAACCGTCGGTCTGGCCCACGCCGGCCTCAACGTGACCGCCCTCGCGCTGTTCGCCATCAGCCTGGGGACGTACGTCACCCACTGGAATGGCCCGGCCACCGGAACCACCCTTGGCCTCGCCCTCACCTCGGCTGGCGTCCTGTGCACCCTCGCCGCCGGCTTCCTCGGCTGGATGCTGGTTCAGGACTATCACATCGGCATCCGCCTCACCCCGACACAGGAACTCGACGAACTCGAGGTGCAGAACGTGCACCGGATCGTCACTCACAAGCGTCACGCCGCCTGACCCACGTCGCGTTGGCTGGGCCCGGCGGCCCCGGGCCCCGGGAGGCACCCCGCCCGTGCGGCTGGAGGAAGCGTCCTCACGACGGCCTCTGAGCCGACGGCTGGATATAGCGCAGGGCGGCTTCGACACCGAAGCCTCTTGGACGCGCAGACAGGCGGAGGCGAACGGAGGATGCCTACCGCGGCGTCTCAGGGAGGGAAGGGTGCCTGCGGGTGCTGTGGCTCCTGTGGCAGCCCGGCGAGCACGGCGCCCCGGTGCAGCACGTCGCGGAGCATGGCGGGGGTCAGGGTGCGGGTGGACATGTTGCGCTGGCTGGGGTGGTACCCGCCGATCAGGTGTATCCGCCGTTCACCGCCTGCGTCGGTGAGGAGGGCTTCGGTGCCGTGGCCAAAGGCTGGGCGGGGGCGGGGCAGCTGCCAGCCTGCGCTCGTCAGCACGGGCAGCAGCGCCTGCCAGGCGAAGCCGCCGAGCACCACGATGGCCCGCAGCGTCGGTCGCAAAAGTTGCAGTTCGCGGGCGAGCCACGGACGGCAGGTGTCGCGCTCGGTAGTGGTGGGCTGATTGCCGGGCGGCGCGCAGTGCACGGGCACCGTGATCCGCAGCCCGTACAGTTGCATACCGTCACCGCGGTGGGTGGCGGTCGGCTGGGAGGCCAGGCCGAGGTCGTACAGGGCGGCGTACAGCACGTCGCCGGACGGGTCGCCGGTGAAGATGCGCCCGGTGCGGTTGCCGCCGTGCGCGGCCGGTGCCAGGCCGACGATGGCCAGCGCCGCGTCCGGCGGGCCGAGGCCGGGTACCGGCCTCGCCCAGTACTCCCACTCTCTGTATGCCCGGCGCTTGACCAGGGCGACCTCTTCCCGCCAGGCCACCAGGCGCGGGCAGGCCCGGCAGGTGGTCACGGCGGCGTCCAGCCTGCTCACGTCACGCATCCGTGGTGCGGTCGCGGCCGGGAACTGCTGCGGCTCCGGGGTGGCAGGGCCTGTGTCGCGCACACCGTTCTCCTCTCCTTCGGGCTGAGGGCGCGGGTACCGACAGCCGATCTCCGGCCAGCCCACCCACTCGGCGATAAAATTGGGTGAGCCGAACACATCCGCTCCCACAGGTGACGTCACCGCTGTCCACCGGTCCCGGGCCAGGAGCGGCCGATCGATCTGAAGGGTGCCGTCATGGCCGAACAGATCACCTATCGCCGAGTCTATGAGGAGACCTCGCCCGAGGACGGCAAGCGGGTGCTCGTCGACCGGGTTTGGCCGCGGGGCATGCGCAAGGAGGACGCCAACCTGGACGAGTGGCTGCGTGATGTCGCCCCGACAAGCGAACTGCGCAAGTGGTACAGCCATGAGCCCAGCCGCTTCACGGAGTTCCGTCGCCGCTACCTGGCAGAACTACGCGATGCCGGGCACCGCGAAGCCGCCGAGCATCTGCGTGGCCTGGCGGCGCACGACAAGCTCATGCTGTTGACCGCCACCAAGGACGTGGACCACAGCCAGGCCGCTGTCCTGGCCGCATGGCTAACCAAGAAACGGTGACGAACACACGAGGGTCTCAAGGACGGCGAGGGCTGATTTTTGTCGTCGACGGCGGGTGGGGCGCAGCTTACGTCGTGCGGTGCTGTGTCGTGGGCGTGGCCTGCACTGGCCCGTCACGGTCTGCGTCGACCATGCCCCGGCTCGCTCTCTCTGACAGACCGCGGACGAGTCCTGGTCGACTGTCTCCGCCATCAAGGACCTCGGGGTGCTGGTCCATCGGCGCCGCGCGGACGAGTCCATCGCCAGGTGTGGCGCCATGCTGGGGGATCCTGCGCCCGAGATGTGAGGAGCGATGATGGTGCGAACGAACATCATCCGCAAGGAGCGCATGACCGTCAGCTACGACGTGGTGAACGGCTGGACGGTTGTTGAGATCGACGGCGAGGTGGACGCCCACACCTCCCCCCTGGTCCGTGAAGCAGTGATCAAGCTCGTCGACGGCGGACACCGCCACTTCGTCCTGGATCTGAGCTTCGTATCCTTCATGGACTCGATGGGGCTGGGCATGGTCGTGGCGGTCACGAAACGCATCCGTGAACACGAAGGCTCACTGCGGATCGCGTCCGCCTCCGGCCGGATCGTCAGAGTCTTCGACATCAGCGGCCTGCGTAACGCTTACGAGATCCACCCCTCACCAGAAGAGGCAACGCGCAGTGCTCCCTCGCTCGGCAGCCTGGCGCACTGGCCCCGCCCGTCAAGCTGAGGAACTCTCACGGGAACGACCTGCTTCTGCTGCGCAACGTTGTCGAAGCCTCGCCCGGTTTGGAGCAGCGCATCCCGGCCTGAGGCATCGCGCCGGTGAGGGATGGCGAGAGATACGGCAACCATGGTGAGGTCACGGGTACGGGGGGTTCGGTCTCCTCCATGGCGTGCAGGGGGAGGGTGGAGTGGGCATCGGCGCCGCCGACACGCACCTCGGCCGCGACCCAGATCGCCCATGGTCTCCTGAGGCTCGGCGCCTTTGCGCCGCGCGAGGCGGGTGTGCCCCTGGACGCAGTACGGACACTGGGTCAGGTGGGCGACTGCGACGGCGATCAACTGCTTGGTCTACTCCGGCAGAGCCTCTGCGAAGAAGGCGCGGCTGAAGTTGTCGAACGCTTCGTTGATGACCGGGGCGAGTTGGCCGCGTCGCCGGCCGATCTCAGCGGGTGGCTGGGTGGTAGACGGCCTCACTCGTGGTGTTGCCTCCGCTTGTTCGCGTCAGGGTGTCGGACGGGCGCGTCAGTGAGCGGGTGAGGAGCTGCTACTCATGCTGTCGATGGGCAGCTGGGCTGCCTGGTGCCGCAGTAGAGCGAAATCACGGCGGTCTTCGTACACGACGATGCGCATCGGCTGTTCGAGCAGTGCCTTGAGGGCGGTGAGGAAAAGGGCGCCGGTGGCGCCGTCGAGGGCCCGGTGGTCGATGGAGTGGGTCAGGGCCATCACTGTGCCGGCGGCGAGTTCGCCGTCGCGGACGACGGGTTCGGGGTGGGCGGCTCCGACGGCGAGGATGGATGCCTGCGGGGGACTGATGACGGCGGTGAAGTGGTCGATGCCGTAGGGGCCGAGGTTGCCGTGGTGAAGGTGCCGTCGGCGAGATTGTCGAGGCTGAGGTGCCCGGCGCGGGGCCCTGTCGGCGAGGGCGCGGGGCTTCGCGAGCGCTCTCGGTGAGGGTCTTGCGGTCGACGTCGTGGATGACGGGGACGGTCAGTATGGCCACTTAGTAATGCAGTCCTTCATGGCCCTGTTCGTCCCTCGCCTGGACGCCTGCTTCGAGCCGGTCGACACGGGCCTGGCCATGGTCACGGTCTACGACGTGACGTTCGCGGGGTACAGCGGCCATCTGGTGAAGGGCTGGCTGAAGATGCTGGCCGCCGCCGAGGGTCTGCTGCCGCTGGTCGTGGAGTTCGCTCCCGGCGACAACGCAATGCCCGACGGTTCGGGATGTCCACTCCTGAGCGGCGGGTGCGGCGGACCAGTGTGGCGCTGCCGCCTGCCGAGCCTGCACGGTGGAGGGCCTGGGCTCCGTCGCCCGGGTTGCCGGAGGCGGGAAAGCCGCTGACCATGAGTGCGGGCGGTTCTCCGACTGTGACGGGGGCCGCTGGAGCGCCCGCCTGCGGCGCGGGACGGGAACCGATGATGGCGGTGAACGCGAAGAACAGGCCCCGGGCCGACACCGGGGCGCGTACGCGTCGCACCGACCGGTGGCGACGGCGTACGTGGCCTACGGGCTGGCCCCGAACGAAGCCCACACCGCAGAGTCCGTCTGTACATCAGAGAAAACCGTCGCCCTGACCTTCGCCCTCGTGGTGATCAACGGCTGGAACAGGCTCGCTGCAGGACTGCACGCACCGGTCACCAGCCTCGACGGACTCGACCTGCCGCCGAACATCCCTGGAGCCAGCCGATCCTGAGGAGCCTTCCGTGACCGTCGACAGTTTTGCCGCCCGAGGACCGCTTTCCGCCGCCGGATTCTCCTTCACCATCTACCGGCTCGACGCGGTCGAAAGGGCCGCGCGGCTCCCGTACAGCCTGAAGTTGCTGTTGGAGAACCTACTGCGCAACGAGGACGGCCATACGGTGACCGCCGACCAGATCAGCGCGCTGGCCGGCTGGGATCCGGCCGCCGAGCCGGCCGCCGAGATCCAGTTCACCCCGGCACGAGTGCTGATGCAGGACTTCACGGGCGTGCCGTGCATCGTGGACCTGGTGGCGATGCGCGAGGCGTTGGCCGCCCTGGGTGGCGATGCGGCGCGCATCGACCCGTTGCGGCCGGTGGAACTGGTCATCGACCACTCCGTGATTGCCGACCACTACGGCGTTCCGGAGGCGTTCGACCGCAATGTCGAGTTGGAGTTCCGGCGCAATGCCGAGCGCTACCAGTTCCTGCGCTGGGGCCAGAACGCCTTCGACAACCTGCGCGTCGTTCCGCCGGGCACCGGCATCTGTCACCAGGTGAACCTGGAGCACTTGGCACGCGTCGTTTTCGGCGAAGACGGGGTGGCCTTCCCCGACACCCTGGTCGGCACCGACTCCCACACCCCGATGGTCAACGGACTTGGCGTACTCGGCTGGGGCGTGGGCGGCATCGAAGCGGAAGCGGCCATGCTCGGCCTGCCCCTGAGCATGCTCATCCCCCGGGTCATCGGAGTGAAGCTGACCGGCGCACTGCCCGAGGGCAGCACCGCCACCGACCTGGTGCTGACCATCGCCGAGAAACTGCGCGCGCACGGCGTGGTGGGCACCTTCGTGGAGTTCTACGGTCCCGGCGTGGCCAACGTGCCGCTCGCCAACAGGGCCACCATCGGCAACATGAGCCCGGAGTACGGCGCGACCTGTGCGATCTTCCCCATCGATGACGAGACACTCTCCTACCTGCGGCTCACCGGACGCAGCGCCGAGCAGGTGGCGCTCGTCGAGGCGTACGCCAAGGAACAGGGCCTGTGGCACGACGCCAGTCACGAGCCCACCTACTCCCAGACGCTGGAGTTGGACCTGTCGGCTGTCGTGCCGTCGATCGCCGGGCCGAAACGCCCACAGGACCGCATCCCGCTCGCGGACGCACCGCGCGCCTTCCACGCCACACTGGACGGATATGTCCGCTGGGACCCCGCGCCGGTCGGGCTGGACGCGAGCAGCGCGGAATCCTTCCCCGCCTCCGACCCCGTCGCGGTGACCGGCAACCGCCCCGGTGACGCACCCGCACACTTCGAGACCGCCCCAGCCGCGGACGACCCGCCCCTGAACATCACCCGTCTGACGCTGAAGGACGGAACCAGCGTCGAGATCGGTCACGGCTCGGTGGTGATCGCCGCGATCACCTCCTGCACCAACACGTCCAACCCGCAGGTCATGGTCGGCGCCGCCCTGCTCGCCAGGAAGGCGGTCGAACACGGGCTGAGGCCGAAACCGTGGGTGAAGACTTCCCTCGCCCCCGGCTCGAAGGTCGTCATGGACTACTTGGCAAGCGCCGGCCTGGTCCCGTACCTGGACAAGCTCGGCTTCGCCCTCGTCGGCTACGGCTGCACCACCTGCATCGGAAATTCCGGCCCATTGATCGACGAGGTGGCCCGCGCCGTGTCCGAACACGATCTGGCAGTGGCCGCGGTGCTCTCCGGCAACCGCAACTTCGAAGGCCGCATCCACCCCCAGACGAAACTCAACTACCTTGCCTCCCCGCCGCTGGTGGTCGCCTACGCACTGGCCGGGTCAATGACCTTCGACCTCACCCGCGACCCACTCGGCACCGGAGGCGACGGCAAGCCGGTGTTCCTGCGCGACATCTGGCCCAGCCAGCAGGAGGTCCAGGACGTCATCGCTTCCTGCCTGCGGCCGGAGATGTTCACCCGCGACTACGCGGACGTCTTCGCGGGTGGCGAGCAGTGGCGGGCCCTGCCCACCCCGGAAGGCGAGTTGTTCGCCTGGGACCCCGATTCCACCTATGTGCGCAGGCCGCCCTACTTCGACGGCATGAGTCGCACGCCCGAGCCGTTGCACGACATCGAGGGCGCTCGGGTGCTGGCCCTGCTCGGCGACTCGGTCACCACCGACCACATCTCACCCGCGGGCGCCATCAAGCGCGACTCTCCCGCCGGGGAGTACCTCACCGGCCACGGCGTCGCACCGAGGGAGTTCAACTCCTACGGTTCCCGGCGCGGCAACCACGAGGTGATGATCCGAGGCACCTTTGCCAACATCAGGCTCCGCAACCTGCTCGCGCCGGGCACTGAGGGGGGCGTCACCCGGCACCTTCCCGACGGGGAGCAGAGCACCATCTACGACGCGGCGACACGGTACGCGGCCGAGGGCGTGCCGCTGCTGGTGATCGCCGGAAAGGAGTACGGCTCCGGCTCCTCCCGCGACTGGGCAGCCAAGGGCACCGCCCTGCTGGGTGTGCGCGCCGTACTGGCCGAGTCGTATGAGCGCATTCACCGCTCCAACCTCATCGGCCTGGGCGTCCTGCCTCTGCAGTTCACCCCCGGCCAGAGCCGAGAGTCCCTCGGCCTGACCGGCGAGGAAACGTACGCAGTCCGCGGCCTGGCGGGCCCGGGGGAAATGCCCCGGGAGGTCACGGTCACCGCCGTGGGTCCGGCCGGCGTGCTTCAGTTCGCGGCCCGTGTCCGTATCGACACCCCCACCGAGGGCGACTACTTCCGTCATGGCGGCATCCTGCCCTACGCACTGCGCACCCTGCTGCCGTCGGCGTGAACCGGCACCGCTCCACCCGGGCCTACGGAAACCAGCCGACGTGGCTCACTGGCCGGCCGTGTCGGGCAGGCGCACGGCGAGCAGGGCGACATCGTCGTCGAACCTCTGGCCGCGCTCGGTCAGCAGCTCGTCGCAGAACGCGTCCAGCGGCGCGCGGGCCAGCCTAGAGGCATGGTCGGCCAGCGCGCGCAGCGTGTCGTCGATGTCCTGGTCACGGCGTTCCACCAGGCCGTCGGTGAACAGCAGCAGCGTGGTACCCGGTGACAGCGGGTGTGTGTGGTCGAACCGGGGCACGGACGGGTCGATGCCGACGGGGATCCCATGGCGGGCCGGGGCGAGGTAGCGGGTGTGGCCGTCCGCGGCGACCAGCAGCGGCGGCGGATGCCCGGCGTTGGTCCAGCGGAACCTGTACGCGTCCTCGCTCTCACCGCCGCGCTCGATGCGGCCGAGCACCAGCGTGGCGGCGGTCGGATCGCCGAACATGGTCAGGGCCGCGTCGAGCTTCGACACCACCAGGCTGGGCGGCCCGCCCCGGTCGTAGGCCAGGGCACGCAGCATGTTGCGGATCTGCCCCATCACCGGGGCGACCTGCGCATCGTGGCCGGTGACGTCGCCAACAACGACACAGGTCGCCCCGTCTGGCAGCACCAGGGCGTCGTACCAGTCACCGCCGAGTTTCGGCAGGTCCGACGCGGGCTCGTAGCGGGCATAGACCTCGACCGGCGCCAGGTCGGGCAGAGTGGGCAGCATGCTGCGCTGGAAGTGCTCGGCGGCACGGTTGAGCTGCCCGTACAGGCGGGCGTTCTCGATGCTGACGCCCGCAGCGCTGGCCAGCGCGGTCAGCAGCGCCTCGTCGTCGTCACCGAAGGACGTCCCGTCCGTCTTGTCGGCCAGGTACAGGTTGCCGTAGACCGTGCCGCGCACCATCAGCGGCGCCCCCAGCAGCGTCCTCATCACGGGGTGGCCGGGCGGGAAGCCGACGGAGCGGGGGTCGGCCAGGATGTCTGGCACCTGAAGCGGTTGCCGGTCCGAGACCAGGCTGCCGAGCAAGCCGTGCCGCTGCGGGAGCCCCACGGTGGCCGTAAGGTGCTCCGCATCCACCCCGACCGTGATCAGATCGGCGAACTCACCGCTCTCCCCGAGCACGCCCAGTGCTCCGTAGCGCGCGCCTACCAGGTCGGTGCCCGCCTCCACGATGTGGTGCAAGACCGCCCGGGTGTCCATGTCGGCGCTGATGGCCACCACTGCGTCCAGCAATCGTTGCAGCTGGCGCTGCCCCAATGCGCGGGGCGTGGGCTCCGTCCTCGGCGCATCCGGGGATTGCGCCTCAGCCGACAGTTGGGTCTCGTCGCTCGCCGTCGTTGGAGGCTTGGAAGTCTGCTCCGGCCGCCGCCTGGGATTGTGCGCCATGCCTGCTTCCTCCCTGCGCCGTCAGCACCTGGACGCCTGTCCGACACCCTACGGTCTTGCCCGAATTGGGAGCAGCCACAACTCGCGCTTGACGCGTGGAGATCCCAGCCCAGGAACACACCGCCGCAGCATGCGGCACGATGTCGGAACGGCGCCTGCCTCCGCAAGCCCTTGCCAGGCCGACCACGGCAAAGGAGAGGTCAGGGCACGACGACGACGGGGCAGTGCGCGCGGCGGGCCATCCATGCCGGTACCGACCCGATCAAGTGGTGCAACCGGTGCTCCGGTGCTCCCAGCACCAGGGCCTCCGCC
The DNA here is from genome assembly GCF_027158125.1 of Streptomyces sp. H39-C1. NCBI lineage: Bacteria > Bacillati > Actinomycetota > Actinomycetes > Kitasatosporales > Streptomycetaceae > Streptomyces > Streptomyces sp. H39-C1. The sequence continues at coordinate 91,395 of NZ_JAPVLS010000017.1, read as the reverse complement.
CAGTGCTCGTCCGCCAGGCGAGCCAGCTGGCGCGCCGTGTCGCCGACGCAGTCGGCGACGTGAACCTCCACGCCGGCCAGGGTGGCCGCGGTGAGTGCGTCGGCGAGTTCCGCGCGTAGCCGATCGAGCACATCGTCCTCGGGGTCGGCGACGAAGACGAAGGGGGCGTCCGTTCCCATATCATACCGCGAGGGATCCGGGCTGATGTGTGCCACGAGCAGTGGCCTGCTGGTCCGGCGGGCCAGCCCGGTGGCCCAGGCCAGTGCACGGCGGCTGGCTCTCGATCCGTCATAGCCCACCAGAACAGGATGCGCCGGAGCAGCAGGCGGCGCAGGCGACGTCTCATCTGACGTCACGGCTGCACTCACACGCTCGATGGAGGGGCACACTGGGCAGGATACCGGTGCCTCGGGCTCGGGATCAGCCTCGCGCACAGCCGGGGGCCTGCCGCACCCAATCGGCTGCTGTGCCGCGGCCCGTTCGCCCACAGTGCTGTCGTCGTTGTGCACGTGGCTAGTCCCGCTCCTGTTCGCTCTCGGCGCATGGCGGCGCCTGCTGCACCGTGGGAGCAATGGCGGCGTAGTACCCGGATGCGACGCGATACGACTCCGCGAGTCACAGTCTCCAACGAAGCCGGCGCGATTCAGGACGTATCCATGTTGGCCTCCATCCCGGCGGTGCCGCTCCACCTCGGACGGGCGGGGTAAGCCTGACCAGGCGGTCGTGCGCGCTTGCTGGGAGGCGAGCGGGACAATGCGGCCGGTGGGACAGTAGAGCCATGGAGGCTGACGGTCGACCTGGGACCGGCTGGGCTGCGGCGGCGCGCAGGACGGCTCGGGTGGACGGCTACGTGCCTCTGCGTGACTACGCGGTGATCGGTGACGGCCGGACCGTGGCTTTGATCGCTGCGGACGGTTCGTTGGACTGGCTGGGGCTGCCGGACCTGGACGCGCCGACGGTCTTCGCCGGTGCCCTGGACGCCTCTCGTGGTGGCCGGTTCCAGTTGGAGCCCGAGGAGCCGTACCAGGTGACCCGCAGGTACCTGCCTGGCACGAATGTACTGGAGACGACATTCCGTACGGAGCGGGGGACGGCAAGGGTCACGGACGCGCTTTCGCTGGACGACGACCTGGCGCTCACTCCGATGCGGGAACTGCAGCGCAGGCTCGACGGTGTGGCGGGGACCGTGCCGATGCGCTGGAGCCTACGGCCCCGGTACGGCTACGGCTCTCGCGCACCGCGCATGGAATGGCGCCGGGGTATCCCGGTGGCCATCGATGGTGCCGATGCGCTGGCTGTGTGTGGCTGGGATGTCGGCGTGGTGGAGTGCCATGACGGCGCAGTCGGAGGCCGGTTCGACCTGTGCGAAGGCGCCACGGCCCTGATCGCTGTGCCGTTTGCCCACCAGGAGCCGCTCGTTCTGCCGACCCGCGGCGAGTGCGAGGCGAGGATGGAGCGCACGTGCCAAACATGGCGCCGCTGGGCCGGCTCACGGGAGTACTCCGGGCCGTGGCAGGAAGCGGTCTCACGCAGTGCGCTCGTACTGAAGCTGCTCGTCTTCGCCCAGTCAGGAGCGGTCGCCGCCGCGGCGACCTCCTCCCTGCCGGAGTACATAGGCGGCCAACGCAACTGGGACTACCGGTTCTCCTGGATTCGGGACTCAGCGTTTGCTCTGGACGCGTTCCTGCAACTCGGGTGCCCTGCTGAGGCACATGCCTACTTCTGGTGGCTGATGCACGCCTCCCAGCTCACGCACCCACGGCTGCGGGTCCTCTACCGGCTGGACGGCGGAGCCCCCGCCCACGAGCGGGTCCTTCCACTGGCGGGCTACCGGGGCTCGGCTCCGGTGCGGACCGGCAATGCGGCCGTCGACCAGGTCCAGTTGGACACCTACGGCGAGTTGCTGCATACCGGTTGGTTGTATGCCGGTGCGACGGGGCGGCTGGACGCGGACGTAGCCCGCAGGCTGGCGGAACTGGCTGACTTCGTCTGCGCCGGCTGGCAGCGGCCCGACTCCGGAATCTGGGAGGTCCGCAGCACGCCCCTCCACTTCACACAGTCCAAGATGATGTGCTGGGTGGCGCTCGACCGGGCCATCGATCTGGCACAACGGCGGCTGATCCCCGATCGACACGCGCCTCGCTGGCGCGCCGCCCGGCAAGAGGTCCACCATTTCATCGAGAACCAGTGCTTCTCAGATCGCGGCGGCTGCTATGTACGGTCCGCCGGAAGCGAGGACCTGGACGCCGCCGTGCTGCTCGGCCTGCTGTACGGCTACGACGGCGCCCATCCGCGCCTGCGCTCCACGGTAGACGCCATCGATCGCAGACTGCGCAACGGTCCGTATGTTGCCAGGTACTCCGGTGAAGACGGCATCAAAGGCAGCGAGGGGGCGTTCGTGGCCTGCTCGTTCTGGCTGGCGGAGTCCCTGGCACGGACCGGGCGGGTGGAGCGGGCCGCCACCTTGATGGATGACCTGGTCGCGCTGGCCAATGACGTTGGCCTGTACAGCGAGGAGATCGACCCGGCTGACGGCGCATTCCTCGGCAACCTCCCCCAAGCACTCAGCCATCTGGCACTCATCAGCGCGGCCACCGCCATCGACACGGCCCGTAGCGTGGCAGCCCGATGAACCCGGCAGGTATCGCCGCAGGCGGATTCATCGGAACGCTCATTCTGACTACCGCGTTGCGCGCAGCCAGCGCGTTGAGCCTGACACGCATGGATCTGCCGTTTCTGCTCGGCACGGTGGTCACGGTCGACCGCACCCGCGCGAAGGCCCTCGGGTACCTGATGCACTTCGCCAACGGGCAGATCTTCGCCTTCGTCTACTATGCCGTCTTCCTCGCTATCCATCACGCCGGCTGGTGGTTGGGCGCGCTGTTCGGCCTGGTCCACGGACTCTTCGCCGTCACGGCGCTGGTGAATACCCTGCTGCCGCTCGTCCACCCCCGCATGGGCAGCCCAATGACCAGTGCTCCGGACGTGGCACTGCTCGAACCCCCCGGCTTCCTGATGCTCAACTACGGCCCGAGCACACCGGCCGTCACCATATTGGCCCACATCGCCTACGGAGCTCTGATCGGCGGATTCGCCTCGCTCTCCGGTTGAGGCACCACGAGAAACTGGCGCGGATGAAAGTGTCGCGCCCTGGTACGAGGCTTCCCACCACCCCTGCCTTACCGAGCGGTAGGTGCGGGGGGCCTGTAGCGTACAGAGAAGGTCTTCCTGGGAAAGCCGAGACGGCAGCGGGCAGAAATTGGGGGCCTCGATGGGATCAGACGCAGCCTCGATGTCCGGTGCCGGCGAGTCGGCAGCCGGCGCCGAACGGGCCGATCCGCCGGGGGCGGACCGCGGACCGCAGCTTGCATCGGTGGTGATGTTCGTATCTGACCTCGACCGGTCGGTGGAGTTCTACCGCGAACTGCTGAAGATGAGGGTCACAGTCCGCACCACTACCGCTGCGCTGCTCGTTGGCTCCGACGACATGCAGGTATACGTGCGCGGCATGGGCAGGGTCACCCACGCCCTGGGCGGTATTGGCGTTCAGTACGTGATCTGGACTGCGGACAGCCTCGATGATCTCCACCGGTGTGAGCGGATCCTCAAAGAGCGCTCTGCCCACACCTCGTCCAGAGAGATGGCCGACGGCTTCACCGTGGTCGAGGGACGCGATCCCGACAATGTGCCTCTGGTCATCGCCTACCCCGGGCCGAACAAGGCAGCACGGCATGAGATTATGACGCGGATCTACACCTGGTGAGCATCGCCCTGGCCGCTCTGCCCCCGGGAGGCATCAGGTCGCCAACGTCTGCGGAATTGCCGGCCAGTGGGTCACGGCAGGGTGGGTGCTGTGAGCGCCGGCGCTGCGGGACCGCGCAGATCAGTGGTGAGCCGGCCACCGCCATGGTCGGCTCCCCTTGGTGGGGTTACTTCTGGTAGTTCCTTCGACGGCGCCCCTGTGTCGCATTTCTCGCCGCTCTCAAAGCGCTCGTCGAGTAGCCCTGGTGCGTCTGGCGCAGGGCCTTCCACGCTCGCCACCGTCGGTCACACGCTGAACACTGTTCATGGGTACTCGCCAGGTCCGGCTGTTTGAATCAGGTGCCCGCGCCACGGACAACCAGGACGGGACAGGTGGCGTGGGTCACACAGTGCTGACTGACAGAGCCGAGCAGGACGCCAGCAAATCCGCCGTGTCCGCGGCTTCCGACCACGAGTAGTTCCGCGCCCCGAGCAAAATCCACCAGGACACCCGCAGGGTGACCCTTCCGGACGTATGAGCGCACCCCGACGTGTCCACCGTGGGGCAGTGCCAGCTCAAGCGTGGCAGCAAGCCTTTCCTTGGCGATCTTCTCGAAGTTCCACTCCTCCGGTGGCTTCGGCACCCAGCCGTACGTAGTGGGGAATTCCCATGCGATCACAGCCGCCACCACTGCATCGAAGCCCTTGGCGTGCCCGACTGCCCAACGCAATGCAACCATCGACGCCTCCGATCCATCCACACCGACGACAATCCGCCGGTCGAGTCCGCCTGGCATTTCGCGCATATAGACCACCTGTCTTTCAAGGTCAACTGGCTACCTTGCCTGAGTATGGACGCTCTGCTGCGCGGAGACGCGGTCCCGTGCGCGCGCGTTGGGAAACGGACTGACTATTAAAATGAGAGGTCGGCAAAGGCTCGCAGTCTCGCCCGCGCACGACCGGCGGCTGCGACAGCACCAGTCGACCGCCTTCGGGCACTGGCCCAGGCCGGGGCCTGCAAACTCGGCAGCGAAGGAGGCACGATGTCAGCCATCGATCGTTACCTCAAGAACAACGAGGTCTTCGCCCTGGAGTTCCCCGGACCACTACCGATGGAGCCGACCCAGCACGTCGCCGTGGTGGCCTGTATGGACGCGCGGATGAACATCTACGCAATCCTCGGCCTGAGGGAGGGTGAGGCAAGTGTGATACGGAATGCTGGCGGCGTTGTCACGGACGACGTCATCCGCTCCCTCGCCATCAGCCAGCAATTGCTGAATACTCGCGAGATCATCCTGGTCCATCACACCGACTGCCGGATGCTCACGTATCCCGCCTATAGCCTCAAGCCGCCGATCCGCAGCACGGGCGGCCGCAAGCCCCTTTGGCCGGAAGAGTCGTTCCACGATGTCGAGATCGATGTCCGCCGCTCGATGAGCCGTATCAAGGCGAGCCCCTACATCCCTCACCATGATGCCATGCGCGGGTATGTCTATGACGTCGCCACGGGGCGGCTCAACAAGGTGCAGTGATCACAGGAGCGATACGTCGCGGATGCTGCGAGCCGGAACGACACCGTGGTCGGCAACAGCATCCAGTGTCCCCTCAGACATGGTGCTGACCACGTCGGGGGCGACCAGGTCCATCACGTACCAGGTGTCGTCGTAGGCCGGGTCCTTCACCCCAGCGGACGCCCAGAGCTGGGCGCGCGACATCCTGCGCACAACCAACGTGGTCAGTGCCTGCAGTGCCTGCAGTGCCTCGCCGACCTCGACGGTGCGCAGCGCCAAGTCCTGAATCTGGGCCGTAGGCATCGCTGGCCTTTGCGAAGATCATCGGGTTCGTCGTCACCCCTACGACATGCCGGCCCCTGACCAGCTGTGCCAGGCTACGGTCGGTCAGCCTCTGCCGGCTCAGCGTCGAGCCAGATAGATCTCCCGCTCTCCGATAGCCGAGCAAGCACATCCACGACGCTTCCTTCTCATTTCGGCATCCGAGGAACACAGCAGGTGATTGTCGTGCATCAGGATGGTTTTGCTGGCGTGCTGGACGGCACGACCACGACAGGGAGGTGTGCGTGATGCACGACCTCGGTGCTGGTGGACCCCAGGGTGAGGCGTCCCCACGCGCCCGAGCCTCTGCTGCCCACGACCAAGAGGCAGGCATCTGCACTCGCTTCGAGCAGGACTTGCGAGGGGCGTCCCGGCTCCACTTTGATCTCTACCTCGACCGGGGTACCCCCCAACTGCTGCATGGCTTCTTCCACGGTGTGGGCAATGGCCTCATACGTGGCGTCACGTATCTGTGTGTCCAGGCCGTAGGAATCCGGCACGGTCAGCCATCCGTAACTGCTTGCCCTGGAGGCCGTGAAATCGTACGCACAAACCGCACGCAGGCTGGTATTCCGCGACTGTGCCTCGTGCAGGGCGAAGCGCATGGCGAGTTCGGAGATGTCTGAGCCATCGGTTCCCACAACGATTGGTGCATGCCCCGTGAACTGCGTCATGGAAATATCCATTTCGGTTGGCACTGCGGGTTCAGGTGACCCTGCGGACCACCAGCGCGGTGATGTCGTCCCGTTGGTCACCTCTGGTGTAACGGCGCAAGTCGTCGGCCAGGTCGTGGGCCACGTCCCACGGAGACACATCCGCCCAGACCCGGAGTTGTTCTTCGAGGGGATAGAACCCGCCTGCGGTGTCACGTGCCTCGGTGACGCCGTCGCTGCAGAGCAGGAGTGTCGCACCAGGGGGGAAGTCGAACCAGTCGACGATCCTGGGTTCCGCAGAAAGTTCCGCCAGACCGAGCGGCACGCCTGGTTCGCCCGTGGGAGCGGTGGTGACGGGTCCCCCGTCCAAGAGGTACAGCGGAAGGTGGCCGCAGCTAAGCTTGGCGTTTAACCCCGCAGGTCACCCGACCTGCTGAACTGCGGTTCTTCCCGGGACAGCGGACGCGGCCGTTCCTCACGCTTCGAGATGTCGAGTAACGAATCGTGAGAGAACGGCCGCTGCATATGAGTCTCCCCGTCGACGCACCCGCAGGCGAGGCATTGGGTGTGTTGTCCCGCTTTCGTGTCGAGTTCTACGACTGCCTGTACAGACGCGCGGACGCGCTCTTCGAGCTCACCGACGCGGTGCTGTGTGCGGACGGGCCGGTGAAAACTCTGGTCGAGCTCTCCTTGGCGGTCGAGCATCGGCGCGGGCACGGTGCGCTGTACGCGGCCCTGGACCGTGGCTGGCTGGAGCCGACACGGTTGCGCCGCGCGCTGGCGGGCCTGCCGCTGCCGAAGGCGGCCGACGGGCGGATCGTGCTCGCCGTGGACGTGTCGCACTGGCTGCGACCCGACGCTCCCACCAGCGGCGACCGGCTCTTCTGCCATGTCTACGGACGCGGCGACCGCAGCTCGGACCAGCTGGTGCCCGGCTGGCCCTACTCCTTCGTCGCGGCCCTGGAGTCCGGCCGCACCTCCTGGGTCGCTCTCCTGGACGCGGTCCGCCTGGGCCCGGCCGACGACGCGACTACCGTCACTGCCGCCCAACTCCGCGATGTCGTCGTACGGTTGATGAGCGCAGGTCACTGGAGACCAGGCGACCCGGACATCCTGATCGTGATGGACTCCGGCTACGACGTCGCCTATCTGACCCACGCTCTCGCCGACCTGCCCGTCGCGCTGGTCGGGCGCCTGCGCTCAGACCGGGTCATGCTCCGCGACCCCGGCCCCGCCCGGTCGGGTCCCCGGGGCGGGCGCCCCCGCCGGCATGGCGGCGTCCTCACATTTAAGAAGCCCGACAGCTGGCACGGGCCCGACGTCACAACCGCCACGGACACAACCCGCTATGGCACGGCCACCGCGACGGCCTGGGACCGGATGCACCCCCGACTCACCCACCGCGGACCCTGGCTGAACCACGCCAAGGAAGAACTCCCCGTCCTGCACGGCACGTTGATCCGCCTGAAGGTCGAGCGCCTGCCCGGTGACCGTGACCCGAAACCGGTCTGGCTGTGGTGCTCGGCCACCGCCGCCGCACCGGCGGACCTGGACCGCTGGTGGCAGTCCTTCCTCCGCCGCTTCGACCTGGAGCACACCTTCCGCCTGATGAAACAGACCCTGGGCTGGACCGCCCCGAAAATCAGGAATCCCGACACGGCCGACCTGTGGACCTGGCTGATCATCGCCGCCCACAACCAACTCCGCCTCGCCCGGCCCCTCGCCGAGGACCTGCGTCGCCCCTGGGAACGACCCAGCGAGTCCCGCCGCCTCACCCCAGCACGGGTCCGCCGGGGGTTTCGCAACGTCCGCGCGACAGCAGTCAGCCCGGCAAGCGCGCCGAAACCGTCCCGACCAGGTCCCGGACGGCCTCCCGGCTCGAAGAACAAGCAACGGGCCAGGCGCCACGACGTCGGCAAGACCGTCAAACGCGCCGAATCGATCAAGGAACACCAAGCCCAGCGGGGTTAAACGCCAAGCTAAGGGCCTGCGTTGCGTCCGAACCATCGACGCCGAGGATGAGAGCAGTGACGAACCGTTCGGGCTCTCCGGTCTGCGCCGCAAAGGCATTGTGGAGGCCGACTGCCGTCTCCAGAGCGTCCGCTACAGCGGTGAGCGTAGGCTCACGCTGAGCAGTCTCACGAAACGCGCCGAGCACAGCGAAGGCGGCTGCCACCGCGGGCAAGCCCTTGCCCTGAACGTCGCCGATGAGCAGACGCGTCCCGTACGGCGAAGCCACAGCCTCGTAGATGTCACCGCCCACCAGTAGGTCTTCCTCCACCGGAAGACATACTCCGTCGACGATCACCCGATCAGTGAGCACAGGCAAGGGGCGCAGCATCTGGCGCTGAAGCGCGGCAGCGCCAGATCGCATCCGCCGGGATTCCTCCTCCCGTCTGATCCGCTTATGGCAGGTCAGCACGCACAGCATGCCGAGAACAAAGGCCAGCACCATCACGATGACCTGGTCGCCGAGTGAGGGAAGCGGCCGGTAGACCAGTACTGCGATGATTACCAGGATCACCCACCCGACGGCATAAACCGTCTCGCGTAGCGTACCGATGGTAGCCGTCAGAGCGGGAAAGATAATCATGAGGGGGATCAATCGCACCGTGCTGTCACTGATGGCCAGCTCCAGCAGCACGAGGGGAATGGTCAGCGCCACCACGGACATCAAGGCGACGCCGGGCATGTGCTGAACACGCCTTCGCGATGTCTTCCGCCGCCCGCGCGCCTTGGAGAGCGCGTCAATGAGGTGAGGCCACATCAGCCAACGGAACACATTTCTACCGTCCCGCCGAAATCCCATCCACGCAAGTTTTGCTGTCGGGCTGCCCTACCAGAGCCTGACGGTTCACCTCCCGGTACGCGCTTACAGCCAGGCGTCACGATCAACGTGAGGCACACGCTCCATGGTGGGGCATGGCGTTGGGAGATGCCGGGCGCGCTCCGCGGTGGGACCTTGGGAAAGGGGAAAGATGTTGTCGGCCGCTCCGTACCGCCCCGGTCCACGCGCTGTCCGCTCTGACGTCGTCGCGGAACAGGAGTGCCCGAGATGCCGAAGGCGCAGTGTGCCGACACACCCAACGCGCTGGCGGCGCGGAGGACGGCACACACTCAGGGAACTCGTACACCAGTTCGCCCATCCGCTCGCGCTGCTGCTGGTGCTTGCCGCCGTACTGGCCGCCGCAACCGGCACGACCTCGCTGGCCGTGGCCATCCTGGCGGTGATCCTGCTCAATGCGCTGCTGGCCTTCGCCCAGGAGTAGCAGGCCGAGCGGGCGGTCGAGGCGCTGTCCGAGTTCCTGCCGGAACTGGCGACGGTGGTCCGCGACGGAGTGACCCGTGATGTTGCCGCCGCGTCCCTGGTGCTGGGGGACGTCCTGATCGTCGAGGAGGGCGACGGCGTATCCGCGGACGCACGGCTGATCGGCGGGGGGTCGAAGTGGACCTGTCGGCGCTCACGGGAGAGTCCTTCCCCGCGTTCCGGACGGCCGAGTCTGTCGACCGTCCGGGTCCGCTTCTTGACACGAGGGATCTGCTGTTCTCAGGTACGGCGTGCACCGGCGGCCAGGCTTCAGCAGTGATCACCGTAATCGGGATGCATACCGAACTGGGCCGGGTAGCGGCGCTCAGCCAGCGCACCCACCGCAGGGAGAGCTCCCTGGAACACCAGGTGAAGCGCGCAGCCCGGCTCATCGGGATCATCGCGATCGCGGTGGGGGTGGCCTTTCTGCCCCTCGGCCTCGCCGCAGGTCTCTCCCTCGGAGCGGGCGCGACCTTCGCCATCGGGCTGCTCGTCGCCAACTTACCCGAGGGACTGCTTCCGGCGATCACCCTCGCCCTGGCCATGGGCGTGCGGGAGCTGGCCCTCCGGGGAGCGGTGGTCAAATGGCTGTCCGCCGGCGAGGCGCTCGGCGCGACCACCGTCGTCTGCACCGACAAGACCGGCACCCTTATCGAGAACCGGATGCGGGCGGTCGCTCTGTGGATCCCGCAGGGCGAACGCCCGGCGGACGATCCGGCACCCCCGTCGGCGGGCGTACACATCCTCGTCGGCGCCGCAGTTGGAAGCCAGCCGCCGCACCTACGACAACATCCGCAAATTCATCGTCTACATCTTCACTCACGCGGTCCGCGAAGCGGTCCCCTTCCTGGCGTTCGCCCTCTCGAGCGGAGCCCTTCCCCAACCGCTGACGGTGATGCAGATCCTCGCCGTCGCCCTGGCACCGACACCCTCCCCACCGAGGACGCGGCGGCTGAGATCGTCGCGCACGCGTACCGGATCGCGGCGGCACATGGCTGGTCCACCAGCCACCAGCCCCGGTACTCAGCGGAACGGCATCGGGAACAGAGGAGAGACTCGTGAGAGCGCCTGACGCCGCGCGGATCGCCGTCGCCGCGAACCAGAGGCGGGAGGGGCGGGAGGACGCGCTAACACCGCGGAGCGGGCCCTGCTCACAGGCCCGGGCAGCACTCACATGCATTGCGCGGCCTCGCGATTCATCGTCTACCGCAGCCGAGTCCGGGCCCGCCGTGCGGAGCTGGAAACCAGCTAACGCTGCCGACGACGCATCGGCGTCCGCCGCTGATAGCGTGCTGTGATGCCTCCCGTGACACTGCTGACGTTCGGACACGGCCTTGCCGCACGCGAGGACCTGACCGCCCTCATTCATGGTGCTGGTGTACGCGGTGACGGACTCCTCATCTCTGACCATGTGTGATCGCGGTCTGGCCCACGGGATTCGCGATTCCCTGGACCCTGGCTATTCCGGCGCCCATGCCTCTTCGAAGGAAGAGTGTGAACAACGAGCCCGGGCTGATCCCCAGGCAGATCAGGACGGCGACCTTCGCGACCTCGGCGGCCACGTAGTACAGGTGCCCACGGGAACGAGGGAGGCACTCTCCGGCCAGTACCCGGTCGGACCTGCGGTTGAGCTGGGGACGGATCACGGCCACCTGTACCAGGAGCAGGAGGGACACGGCGACGGTCAGGAGGGTGACCACGCCGGGAGCGCCGCCCACGACGACCGCGACGATTACAGCGCCGGCCAGCACGGCCTCCACGAGGTTCAGCGCCCGGAAGACCAGCCAGCCGATGCCCAGTCCGATGGGGATGGTCACCCCTGGAGGCGCGGAATTTCAGCGGTGCCTCCAGGAAGGAGATCGCCAGCACCATTCCGAGCCAGACGAAAGTGGCCGCGCCCGCCACGGCGGCAGACGCCCGGTGGAATACTGGCTTGCGAGAAACCGGACCCCCAGCATGGGCTCCATATGCGCCTCGATGAGGCTCTGAATATCTGCCTCGACGTCAGCAAGACGCGGCATGACCTCGGTCACGCCGCCTTTTGTGTTGAACAGCTTCAGGCCCGACACCTCCCCCTCCCCGCGTTCCCGTCCTGCAACAACGGCCGGGGCAAGATCGTTTCCGGAGGAAGAGATCAAACCCGTGCAAGCGGCACGGCTGACCCTGAATGACCAAGATCAGCCGTTGGTTTGACACAACCTCGTAGAGCGCGATATCTCCTAGCAGACAGCTAAAGACGCACAAACGGACGCGCTGGTGCGCCTATTCTTGGCGTTTCAGGGCTGCGAGTTCAGGATGGTGGGGGAAGTCTCCAGTTGCTGTTTCGAGCAGTGTGCGGAGACTAATCCGCTGTCCTCCCCCGCCGAGTTTGAGGTTACGCAGCGCACCGAACCAGTTCGCCCGACCGGTCCCGTAGAGCCTTAGGCGTGAGAGGTCTCCGCCTGCCCGGGCCCAGACTTCCTGATCGGTCGGGCCTGCGGGGTATAGGTCCGCCATGATCGTCTCGATCTCGCGCCAGCTGTCGGGCTCAACTGGTTCCGTGGGGGTCGGGGCTTTGAGACCGCCACGATCGAGTGCGACGGGGAAATTGTCTTCCAGATCGGAAGCCTTGAAGATGGGGTGCTGTCGACCGGGAAAGGATGTGCGGACATTTTCGGCGACGTGGTTGAAGACGTCGAATACCCGGATTAGACCGTCTCCTGTTGTGCGCGCTTTTCCTTTAAATGCTTCGAGGAGGTACTGCGTGAACACGCTGTTACGAGCACCGTTCATCACCAGGGAGAATTCCTGCGCGCGGGATGATGCAATAACGACGCGGCCGGTTCCCTGGGTGAGCTGATGGAGGGCTTTTTCGCTAAACCCTGTGCGGATGGGATCTTCTTCGCGATGTGTCTTCAGTGCGGCCACTCCACCAGCGTGGCAGGCGTCGACCAGCACCACCAGTCGCTGTGCATTGATTGCGGAAAGTGCTGCGGTGAGCTCAACTTCGAGGAGTGCCGTTCCAGGAAGATTGTTGGCCTGACAGTCGACAGGAAGGAGGGCGCTGATTTCGCCTACGGCTGCGGGGAATCGGGCACCATGTCCCGAAAAGAAGATAACGACTGTGTCCTGCGCCACGGATGATGATGCCAGGTCGGCCAAGCCAGAGCGAATCCCTTCCAAAGTCGCCTGGTCGTCCAGGAGGACCTGGACTTGGTTCGGCGGGAATCCGCAGTACTCTACCGCCCGGAGGGTGGATGCAATATCCCGGGCATCGTTCAGTACGGCCTCTGGGAGACTGCTTATATTGTCGTAGTTTGCCACACCGATAACTAGTGCACGCCTTGCCCCGTGGGTCATTTTCTCACAGCCCCATTTTCTTCGAGCACCGCTCGGCGGTCATCGCTCGTTCGTGAATTTTTGGTTACTAGCGAAAAAACTAAGGGATTGGTTCGCCGGGTAGTCGTTCCGCATTTCGTCCAGAAGTGACTTCAAGCGAGGCTTTCTGCTGCCGTGCTCGATGCGTTGGAGTGCTTGGTGCCATCGTGTGCGGCCGGTGCCTGTTTGATCGAGATCGGCGGCACGGCCGCCTGCTCGTTCCCACAACTCGCGGTCGTTGGGTCCTGCCGGGTATAGCTCGGCCGCCAGGTCTTCCAGCGCTTTCCACCGCTCGGCGGAGCTGACCGCGGACAGTCCGTGTCGCCATCGGTCCAACAGACTGATTATAGGCAGGCACGCGCGTAGCGCAGGCCGGATGTCCTCACGCCCGTAACGCAGCATGACTGTCAAATCCCCGGCCGTGTGGCGCCAATGCCGATCCAGTGCGAGATGGCCGATGGCCTCCCAGGTAGCGGCAGGAATGCGCTGCCCACTGGAGACAACCGTGCGAAGCCATCTGCGGAAGCGATCTTCCTCGAATGCTGGCAACACCGTCACAATCCCGACAACCGCACCGGCTTCCAAACGGCCAAGCTGACCGTCGAGTTCGGGACTACTGAGAACAGCGGTTTGGAGAAGCGGTTCCAGGTGGAACGGGGGCAGGCCCGTAGCAGCCTTCTCCAGCCATCCCTGCACGGTCGCCCTGATGAGGGCGTCGTGATCCGGGCCGCTGAGTTTCGCCCATAGTTCGGAACGGCGTGAGAAACCGCTCAGGTCGGCTAGGGGCGTACGGGACAGAGCGCCGATGAGGCCGTCATGGACAGGTCGGCCGTCAATAAGGTCGATGAGAGCCGATTGAAATGCGGCCTCTGGGTTAGCGGGCCCTCGCCAAGCGTTCAGGTCGTAGTTCAGCGAGGCCGCCCACAGGGCTTGAGCCGTCTGAGTGGAGAAGTCGACGTTCGTGAGGAGCGTTAGTGTCCGGGAGGCGTAAGCGCCTGCCAGGTCAATCATCCGTGGGTCGCCGATGTCGATCGAGCAGCGCACAATCTGTTCCGGCGTCGCGTTCCTCAACGCTAGCTCCAGGCCGTCCGCGAAAGGGTTGGCTTGGATGGCGAGTTGGAGGCGGGCGGCCTCGCATGGGGGGAAGGCCGTCGACGCCGCGACGCCGTGCAGTCGCAAGAAACGCCCTTCGCGGGCAAGGGCGATCATGTGTTGCGCCGCGCCGAGGGGCAGCGTGCGCGGGGCAGTCTCAACCAGTCGTCCCTCCAACTCCCCCTCCGGTTCAGCCGCTGTCCACAGAGGCCGCAAAAGATCTGGATCAGCTGCAACCCAGCGCCATACAGCGCGAGCGAACCCCGGACCTGGCGCGCACGCCGCCTTCCGCAGTCCTCCGAGAACGGCTTCCCGCCATAGGCGCGTGCTCTTGGACGGCTGTGTGGCGTCCTGAATCATCGTGGTGAATGACATATCCTGGGTGGCCGGGAAGGCGTTGTCCCCCGTCCACGTCGCCAGTTGTTTCCATACCGCCTGGGCGTGGTCGAACCCTTGCATGTCGAGGTTCCGCAGTGTCAGGACGTCGTCTGTGGTCGCGGTCTCAAGCTGGTGCAGTAGGCGCCTAATGAGATCGGCCTTGCCGCTCGTGCCGCGGGTGGGCTCGGGTGACAGTCTCTGCACTAGCCGCACGGCGGCGATGGTGCTGTCGATCGTGGCCGGCACGTCAGTAGTGAGCCGGTATGCCTGTTCCAGCAGGGAGAGTTCGCTGAACCCGTTGCTTTCGGCTCCGATTTCGTCAGCGAAGGAGAGTAGTAGTGTGCTCTCCTCGTGGTCGGTGAGTGCGGCGGCCACCAGGGAGCCCGGCACCGGTGTCACGGTGTCCAGCCGCTTGTACCCGCGCCACCGCGCTTCGAGGCTACGGGGGGTGCATACCAGTGCTGGCGTTGGAATCTCGACAAGGTCGGCGGGGCCGAAGCTGAGGCGGAACGCGAAGTTTCGGCGCATCGCCGGCCACAGCCGAGCCCACAAGGACACGACAAGGTCGTCGAAGTCTTGGTGGCCTAGGCGGACCGCGGGGCCGGCCGGGCGCTGTACGAGCGCTGCTGCGGCCGCTGGCAGATCGGCTGCGGCAGGGGGGATGTCGTTCTCGAATTCGAGTTCCAGGGGTGCGATGGTCAGAGGGGCGTGGGGTCGGGCCATCAGCCGAGCGAGAAGGGGTCGCAGGTCGGAGGCGGAGACGAGGTCGTTGAGAGACACGATGAGCGCGTGAGACAGCACCATTCCTGCCCGCGTTGCTTGCGGGTCCCGGAAGGTGCGAGCGAGCACGTAGTAGTCATCGTGGGGAAACCCTGACAGGAAAGGTGACCACTCCACGCCAGACGGTGCGGTGTCGGGCAGGTCGAGTCGGGGTGCTAGCTCGGCTGCAAGGCCCCGGAGGCCACTGGTTTCCCTGAGCGCATGCCCTCCCCGGACTTCCCCGAACAGCGCCTGCTCTGCATGAATACGCAAGGCCCTAGTCCGCCTTTTGTCGGCTGTGTTCGTCAAGAAGGAGGTGGATTGGCCAGGTGAGGTCGGGTGAGTGCGTCCCCTCAGGCATCACGACGAACCCGAAGTGCTCAGGGCCGCAACTGGAGTACTCGCTGTCGGATGTGTGCGGGTTGAGGGGGCGCCCCAGGGCTGACAGCCCCAAGACGCAAGGCTCAGGCCATCTGGCACTGAGGAACGCCCAAAACATTGGCAGGCGTGCCCGGAGTGCCTCGGCCGGGGTGCCGTCGAATCCGAGTTCGTCCCAGCAAGTGAGCAGTACGGCCAACTGTGGGTTTCCCAGTCGAAGTGGGGACGACATATCCCTGACGTAGATGAGCATTTGGAGAAGCTCAATGAGGCGCGCCTGGTCCGAGATCTGGTGGGCTGAGTTCTCAGGAGCCGCTTTCCGCAGGTCGGAAAGGGGGCGTGAGAGTACGTCTTCGCCCAGTTGCGTCTGTTGGAGGCGGATCATCAGCATCCAGCTGTTTGTATGCTGCACACGCGTACGCCACGCACTTGGCACGCGACGCGACTCGATCATGGATTTGATCTGCTCGCCGCCGTATTCGGGCCAAATGAGTTGTCCGCATGTGCCATTCTCTTGCGATACGGGCCACACGCTGTCCACGTAGGTGGAGGTAGCGGTGTGATCGGCTGCTCTTCCTTCGCTGAGACTTTCCAGTGCCGCTTCAAACGACTCAAGGTTTGTCGCTTGGCCGTCCATGCGAAGTCGGCAGTCCTTCTTCATGAGCCGCCTGAGAAGTTGCGCCCCGTAATGCGTTTTTCCCACACCACTCTCGCCGAGCAGAAGGATGGAATCGCCCGAAGTGCTCATGCTGACCCCACCCCGTACATGAATAGCGGGTCGTCGCTGGCGGATGGGACTGGCGGCAGAACGGCGCACGGCGGTCGTGAGGTGAGTGCCCAGTCCAGAAGGCTAGCCAGGGAGCCGTCTGCCTGCCGTTCGCCGGTGTCGCCCGAGGTGATGCGGACTGAGAATTCTCCAGCCCCGGGCATGGGGCCAAATACGGACTGACGGACGGAGTCCTCCATTCCGGGAGTGATAGGGACGTCTGATTTGGTCCATACCAGTGCAGTAGGGCGAGATTTTCGTTCGTCAGCCACGCGGGCGGCGAGTAGCTGCAGGGCATTGCGGGCGGACCCCATGGTCGCGCCCGACAGCGCCTCACGGTCGGCGACGAGAAGTAGGACATCGGCATGTTCGGCGATCCAACGGGCCCCTGCGGCCTCGGACCCGCCCTTGTTGACTGCCCACTTTTGGAACCACTCGCCTGGCGCGTCGGTGAACAGGTAGTCCGTGGGCTGCTTCTTCTGCTCGGCACGGAAGCTCAGATGCAGCAGCCCTGGGGCCCGTCCGCTGCGGCTGGTTGTGTGGGGGGGAAAACTGGGCGCCTGGCCCGGGGCCCACCGGAGGGAGTTCGACACTGCCTCCCAGCCGGCCAGGGAGAACGAGCCTGCAAACTGGCCTGCGCGCAGATCAGCAGCGCCGCGGCCGAGGAGCAAGTACCAGGCGCCCAACATGGTCGTCTTCCCGGCGTTCTGTGGCCCAATGGTTGCGATGATGCGGGGACGAGCGCGGCCCGCGACGAAGGCGAGATCAGCAAGTCCCAGTGCACTGCCGGACCAGGGCAGCAGTACGTCATCCGTTGGCTCGGGCGCGGAAGTCGCCTTGCCTGTGCCGTGATACACGGGGCATGCGGAAAGGTCTACGTGGCCGAGGGCACAACCGGTGTCGGGAACGAAGCAGCTCTGCTGTGAGCAGTCATTCATACCGTTCACGCTCGTGTCCGCCGTCTGCCGCTGCGGCTGGCCTTGGTGGCGGCTGTGGCGCTGGTGGCTTGGAACTCGCGAAACACCCAGCACGCCCACTGCGGCAGTGTCAAGCGTGCATCATGTGGTACCCCCGTCAAGCGGCGAAAGGCGTTCTCGTCGCGTGAGGCAGGAACATCGCGGTGGGCGATCAGCGCGATCACCGGCCCGCGGCCTTCGGGTTCTGCCGTGATCAGTGCCCCGGCATCCCGGGCTCCATTTAGCGAGGCATCGGTCTGCGCACGTTCGACAAGGTCACGGACCGCGTAGGTCTGTTCCACCTCAACGAGGGGAAGCGACATAACCGTCTCAGCCAGGAAGGCAACCACGCTAGCAGGGGAGGACGCTGGCACCTGCTGGTGCAGGTCGAAGGCCATCAGGGTTGCCGCCACGGTCGGTGGCAGGTCCCGGTAACTGACCTGACCGGTCGGAGAGAACAGAGACTCCTTCCACCACAACAGGGCTACCCTCCGCTGGAGGCCCGCGGTGGCGGCTGCCACGGCGGTCAGTGCTTCCGCGACGTACCCGGACACGCCCGCTGCCAGCGACCGGATCGGCTCCGACAAATCGACGCTTTGAACTGTCACTCCGTCTACGGCCGCATCCAGAGCCTCAGCCACAGAGACAGCCATACGATCACCGAACTCACCTACCCAGTTGTGGGGGGCGTTGTGCGCCCAGTGGGGATTTCCGTTCGTGGCCACCTGCCCCTGCTGCGGGTGCGCGTATTGAGGGCCCGCCGCTGCTTGGAACTCGGCCCTGAGCTGGTCAACATCCGTGCGACCGGCGGATACCGCCAGCGGCGTGAGGTCCGGGACCTTGAAGTCCGCGACCGGGGCTGGGACGGAGGAGGGCACCGCCCACTCGGCTTCGGCCCGCGCGTCGACTACCTTCTCGATCCCCGTGATCACATCGGCCCACACCGAAGTGTCCGCACCCAACTCCGAAACCGCGAAGGCATTGCGAGTCAGAGCGACAAAGGCCGCTCCGACTGGGGCGTTGTCCGCAGCCGCCTGGACGAGAGCCTCAAGAACGATGGCGCGAGCCACTGCCACCGGCGGGCCGGAGAAGGTGTTGACATACGTCACCCAGTGCTTGGCGAGAGCGGCGAGCGCTTCGACGATCACGGGATCGCCAGCATCTACCTCAGGGTCGACAGCCGTTAGGACGTAGGCGACCGCCTTGGAAGGAGACTTCCGGAGTGCACCGGCCAGGTCACCGGCCGCAAGGCCAATCTTCTCGAGCTTGGTGTCATCTCCTTGGACATCAATAAGCCCACTTGTCAAGAAACGCAGAAGGATACTTTCAGCCACTTACGCCCCATTCCCGCCGTGCCCCGCTACCGTATCGCGGTCAAACACCGGCCAGCCGGCTTGTCGCCGCATGTGGTTCACGTCCCGCAGTTGCCTCGGTTCTGAACTGCAAGTCAGGCACCAGAGCTTACCGACAGTAGACCCACTGGGCCTGGTCCGCATGTCGCGACACTCGCATAAGCTGCGCTGCATCCGCCCAGGAACCGCACACTACGTACATCGGATACGGCACACGGCCACCCCGACGGAAGTACCGGCTGGGGCTGGCTGCCTCGAGACGTCACGCCCACGTCAGGAGCGATGCGAGGGTGGAGGCTGCTTGGTAGGACTCCGCAGATTCTCGTAGCGGGTGGCGAGGCCGCGCCGCTGCTTCAGGCGGTCTATAAGCACCGTTCGACCAGGTGGCGGTACTTATAGAGCTCTGAATGAGAGTAGGCGGGCGGCGGCCGCGCCGCAGGCGGTTGGCGATCTGGTCGCACCGTTCGGGGATGGTGCGGCCGATATCGTGCCGCCGCAGCCACTCCGGATCGCCTTCGAGTTGCAGCCTTTGTCGCCCAGTACGTGATCGGGCCGCACCCGCAGGCGTCCCGGACCGATCCAGCGCACCCTTGTCGCCCCCACTACGGCTCCCCACGAGTGCGGGGAGCAGCTCCTGCGTGGCCTCTCTGATCACGCCGACCTCAGGCGGGACACGGCAGGGTCCATCCCCGCGGGTGCGGGGAGCAGGGTGGCCGGCCCAGGCCCGTCGTCTCTATGACGGGTCCATCCCGCGCGAGCGGGGAGCAGGCTGGTGACCTGCGAAGTCAGCCTCAGGAACTCGGATTTGAAGCACTTCCATCGACTCGGACATTACGGACCCCTGCGCCTTTTTGAATTCGGCGGTCACTGAACGCCCCGTTGACGATCCGCCCTTCCCGATCTCCGCAGAAGGTACCCCCGCCGGATACCACGCAGTGTCGTCACCGCCCGCCCCACAGCAGAAGCGGGATGGGCGAGCCGGGGCATCACCAAACCGCGTCAATCACCCCGGAGCACACCCTGCCGCCAGACACAGAACCCGCCAGCACCACCCCCACTGCAGCCCCCCACGCCTGACGGCAGAGCCCCGCCAGATGCAACCGGCGGGGCCCTCACCTCTCACAGACGTCTCACTAACAACACCGACGACCCTAGACCACAAGACCCCGACCTGGCATTACGCCACTTCCTTGTACCCAGTGGACGCCTCTGGACGGCCCCTACAACCTGTGCCAGGTGGTGCCGTTACAGCTCACTCCGAAGGGCAGTCGCGGGCAGGTTTGGCTGCGATCAGGCCGCGTCCCACAGGCCGGCGTCCAGGACGCGTGCCGCCTTGGCGATGCTCCCCGGCATCAGGTGCCGGTAGGTGCGGTACGTCTCCTCGATCGATTTGTGCCCCATCCACTCCGCCACGTCGGTGATCGGGATGCCACTACCCAGCGCGTTGGAGGCGAAGTAGTGCCGAAAGCCGTACATCCCCATCCCGTCCACTACGGGCAGCTTCTCAAACAGTGCGCGGACGCGCCGACGTTCCATCGGCTCCGTGTAGTACCCGCTCGGCCCCCGCAGCAAATACCCTTCCCTCGTCGTGCCGTGCTTCGCCTCATAACGTTCGATCGCCTCCCGCACCGAGCGGGGCAGCGGAACCTCCCGAAACTCCCCCACCTTGCGATGCTTCAGCTTCGCCGGACGGTGCGTGTTGGAGTGGATCTGCTCGTGTACCCGGTACACGTCGTCCGCTACCGCGTTGTTGATATTCACGGACCTGGCTTCGCCATTGCGCAATCCGCACCCCGCCATCATCACGATCTCCAGAGCAAGGTCGTCACCCGCGACCGCCAACGCCTGCTTCACATATGCCAGGTCCGGAATAACCACCTTCTGGCGAACGTACTCCGGCTCCTGCACCCCCTTGATCGGATCATCCGCCATCGCCCCCTTGTCGTAGGCGTCCCGCAGAATCGCCTTGAGGGTGCGCAGTATGTTGACCTGATTCCCCCGGCCAACGCCGTCGGCCTCCAGCTCGTCCAGGAAACGCTCCACCACGATGGGGGTCACGGATATCAGCTTCCGCGAACCTAGGCGCGGAACGATATGGACGTTGATGGAGCTGTTGACGTGCTCGCCCGTTGAGTATTCAGTCATCCGGCGCTGCCGGGGGCGCCACTGCTTGGCGTACTCCGCGACCGTCTTCTGTCCCAACTCCCGGCGCGCTTCCGCGACAGACGGCGCCGTGCGCTTCTTCTCCGCGTAGATCTGCGTGAGGCGTTCGATCGCGTCGTCCTGCGTGGCGAAGCCGCCCTCTTCGAGCTGCTTCCCCAGACCGCTGCGGAAACGGATGGTGTACGGATGGGGGCACCGAGTCGGCTTGGCGCAGGCACAACCCTTGGAGAACGAGCCCATACCCCGGGCGAGTTGACGAGCCATGTGATGAACCTTCCGAGCGAGAGCCAAGCATCTGCGCTCTGGTCCCCGCGCGGCGGTCGCCAGGTCAGCATGTCACGACGCATCCGCGCCCAATGCTGACCGTTTGCTGACCTGAGCCACCCGATCATAGCTTTGACCTGCACACATGCCCAGATGCTAGATCTTGGACTTGAACATGGTGCGCTGCATGGCTGCGACTCCTGGCGGTGAAAGGTCGCGCCCCTGAAGGGTGCGCGCCGTCAGCGAACAGCGTAGGACATGCCCGGCGAAGCGCGGCGATGACCCCCGTCACGGTCTCGCCCGTGTTCAGAACCCGAAGACACCTACTTTCCGGGATACCCGCTGGTCATCGCTCCGCTTCAACATCTGTCGCAATTTCCGGGCCATTTACCGTTGTTCGCCGAGCTTCTCCCGGTCCCCGTTCGCACTGCGTGCACAACTCTTGACATGCAGGAAACACAGGGAGAACCATCGCGGTGTACCGGGAGAGCGCTCTCTCACGCGTGAGGACTCACCCGTGAGGACGCACCCGCATGTCGCTGCCCGCATCGCGTCGTCCGGCCACCGCACGGCCGGACGGCCACCGAGTCCTGCCCTCGCACGTGGAAACAGGAGAGTTGCTCATGCTCGCACCCCCCACCGGTCCACCTGCGCCGAGACCGACGGCGCCGGTGAACCTGCGCAACACGGCCGTGGCGGTCATCACGGCGCTGATCGCCTCGCTGCTCCTCTTCATCCCCTCGCACTCCGCGCACGCGGCGGGCACCCTCCTGTCGCAGGGCAAGACCGCGACGGCGTCGTCCACCGAGAACGGCGGCACCCCCGCCGCGGCCGCGGTCGACGGCAACACCGGCACCCGCTGGTCCAGCGCCGCCGCCGATCCCCAGTGGATCCAGGTCGACCTCGGCGCCACCGCCACCATCAGCCGGATAGCCCTCACCTGGGAGACTGCGTCCGCCAAGGCCTTCGCGATCCAGGTCTCCGACAACGGCACCACCTGGACCGACGCGTACTCCACCACGACGGGCCCCGGCGGTAGCCAGACGCTGGACGTCAACGCTTCCGGGCGCTACGTCCGTATGTACGGCACCGTCCGCGCCACCGGCTACGGCTACTCCCTCTGGGAGTTCCAGGTCTTCGGCACCCCGGGCGGCACCACGCCGCCCACCGGGGGCACGCTGCTCTCGCAGGGCAAGGCCGCCACGGCGTCGTCCACCGAGAACGCGGGCACGCCCGCCGCCTCCGCGGTCGACGGCAACACCGGCACCCGCTGGTCCAGCGCCGCGACCGACCCGCAGTGGCTCCAGGTCGACCTCGGCGCCACCGCGACCATCAGCTCCGTCACCCTCAACTGGGAAGCGGCGTACGCCAAAGCCTTCAAGGTCCAGACGTCCGACAACGCGTCGACGTGGACCGACGTCTACTCCACCAGCACGGGCACCGGCGGCAACCAGACGCTGAACGTGACCGGCACCGGGCGCTACGTCCGGGTCTACGGCACCACCCGCGCGACCGTATACGGCTACTCGCTGTGGGAGTTCCAGGTCTACGGCACCCCGGGCGGCACCACCGACCCCGGTGGCCCGATCGAGGGCGGCGGTGACCTCGGTCCCAACGTGAAGGTCTTCGACCCGTCCACCCCCAACATCCAGGGGACGCTGGACCAGATCTTCACGCAGCAGGAGTCGGCCCAGTTCGGCACCGGCCGGTACCAGCTGTTCTTCAAGCCGGGCACGTACAGCGGCCTGAACGCGCAGATCGGCTTCTACACCTCGATCTCGGGTCTCGGCCTCAACCCCGACGACACCCAGATCAACGGTGACATCACCGTCGACGCCGGCTGGATGGCGGGCAACGCCACCCAGAACTTCTGGCGCTCCGCGGAGAACCTGGCGATCACGCCGTCCAACGGCACCGACCGGTGGGCGGTCGCGCAGGCCGCGCCCTTCCGCCGGATCCACGTCAAGGGCGGGCTGAACCTGGCGCCCGCGAGCTACGGCTGGGCGAGCGGCGGCTACATCGCCGACAGCAAGATCGACGGCACCGTCGGCCCGTACTCGCAGCAGCAGTGGTACACCCGTGACAGCTCGGTCGGCGGCTGGACCAACGGCGTCTGGAACATGGTGTTCTCGGGTGTCCAGGGCGCTCCGGCGCAGGGCTTCCCGAACCCCGTGTACACGACGCTCGCCACCACCCCGGTGTCGCGCGAGAAGCCGTACATGTACCTGGACGGCAACGACTACAAGGTCTTCGTCCCGTCCAAGCGCGTCAACGCCGTCGGTACGTCCTGGCCGAACACGCCGGGCACCTCGCTTCCGCTGAGCCAGTTCTACGTGGCGAAGCCGGGGGTCTCCGCGGCGACCATCAACGCGGCGCTCGCCCAGGGTCTCAATCTGCTCTTCACTCCTGGCGTCTACCACGTCGACCAGGCGATCAACGTGACCCGCGCCGACACCGTCGTGCTCGGTCTCGGCCTGGCCACCATCGTTCCGGACAACGGCGTGACAGCGGTCAAGGTCGCCGACGTCAACGGCGTCAAGCTGGCCGGCTTCCTGATCGACGCCGGTACGGTCAACTCGCCGGTGCTGCTGCAGATCGGCCCGGCCGGATCCTCCGCCGGCCACGCCGCCGACCCCACGTCCATGCAGGACGTGTTCGTGCGGATCGGTGGCGCGGGCCCCGGCCAGGCGACCACCGCGGTCGAGGTGAACAGCAACGACACGATCATCGACCACACCTGGCTGTGGCGCGCCGACCACGGCGCGGGCGTCGGCTGGAACACCAACCCGTCCGACTACGGGCTGAAGGTCAACGGCGCCAATGTGCTGGCGACCGGACTCTTCGTCGAGCACTTCAAGAAGTACGACGTGGAGTGGAGCGGCGAGAACGGCAGGACGATCTTCTTCCAGAACGAGATCGCCTACGACCCGCCGAACCAGGCCGCCATCCAGAACGGCAGCATCAGGGGCTTCGCCGCCTACAAGGTCGACGACAACGTCACGACGCATGAGGGCTGGGGCCTCGGCAGTTACTGCAACTTCACCGCGGATCCGACGATCGTGCAGGACCACGGTTTCGAGGCACCGAACAAGCCGGGCGTGAGGTTCCACGACCTGCTGGTGGTGTCGCTCGGCGGCATGGGCCAGTACGCCCACGTCATCAACGACGTCGGGTCGCCGACGTCGGGTACCTCGACGGTGCCGTCCACGGTGACGTCGTACCCGTAACCCGCTGACGGCATGAGTACGGGGCGCGGGGCGGCACGGAAGTGGGCCGCCCCGTGTCACAGCAGGAGGAGAGCGCTCTCCCTCTGTATGCCTCAGCAGGTGTTCAGAGGGTCCGCAGCAGTTGTTCGGCGCCGGCGACCGCGAGGAGACCGGCGCCCAGCAGCCACATGGCCACCCGGGTCCGGCCCTTCCGGCTCAGCTCGATGACCACGCCGCACACGATCAGCGCCGCCCCGTACACGCCCACGACCAGGACCGACGGCTGGTCGCCGAGCCGCACCACCAGCACGGCCGCCGCGACGGCCATGAAGAACGCGGCGACGACGATGCGGATCCGGCGCGCCTGCCGGGGAGTCAGCGGCTGATGACGGAAGTCGCGGATCAGGGCGAGCCGCTCCCGCGGTGTCGCGTCCTGCCATCGCGGGCCGAGCTGCTGGCTGTCGAGTTCTTCATCGCCGGTTGTGGTCACGGGCTGAGCCTAGGGCCTGGGACGTGGCCCGCGGCCACTTCACCGACCAGTCCGTTCAGGACCCGGCGTGACGCCCGCATCAGATCGGCGACATCCCCGGCAGACAGGGAGTAGACCACGGTGTCCTTCTCACGGGTCGAGGTGACGATCCCCGACCGGCGCAGGATCGCCAGCTGCTGCGAGAGGTTGGAGCGCTCCACCTCGATCGCGGCCAGCAGCTCGCGGACCGGCATCGGCCCGTCCTGCAGCAGCTCCAGGACCCGGATGCGGACCGGGTGCCCCAGCATCCGGAAGAGCTCCGCCTTCGCCTGGTACAGCGGAACCGGCACGGTCCTCACGTCCTCTCGCCCCCGTCGGCCGCGGGGAGCTCGACACCATGGAGCCTGGCCAGCCCCAGCGATTCCTCCAGCGCGTCGAGGGCCCCGGAGATCGCCCCGTACTCGCCGCTGTCCACCGCTGCCGCCAGGGCGGCACGCGCTTCCGCCACCTGCCCACGGACCGCCTCGGGTGTCATCTCCGTCATCGCACCTCCCGCATGCCGCCCCCCTTGATGAGGACATGATGTACGGAAGTGAAGAATTCTTCAATTCACCCGGCCAGGCCGGTTCGCGCTCACCGCGGTGGAGCGCTCTCCCCCTTCTGACGTGATGGCGGCACCGCCGCACTCATCCCTGCGCAGAGAGCGCTTCCACCGATAGGAGATGCCATGACAGGCAGTCCCGGCACCATCCGGCCCCGCCGGAAGCCCCATCGACACCCCTGGCGGCCCCTCGTCCTGACCCTGGTCGCCGCACTGGTGGCAGCCCTTTCCCTGACTGCGGCCGGAGCCCCCGCGCAAGCGGCCGACGCGCTGCTGTCGCAGGGGAAGCCGGTGACGGCGTCGTCCACGGAGAACGCCGGCACTCCCGCTTCCGCGGCCGTCGACGGCAACGCCGGGACCCGTTGGTCCAGCGCCGCCGCCGATCCGCAGTGGCTGCGGGTCGATCTCGGCGCGACTGCCACGATCAGCAAGGTCGTGCTCAACTGGGAGACCGCGTACGGCTCCGCGTACCAGATCCAGACGTCGCCCGACGGCACCGACTGGACCACGGTGTACACGACCACCACCGGCGCGGGCGGCACCGAGACCCTCAACGTCACCGGCAGCGGCCGGTACGTGCGGATCAACGGGACCGTCCGGCACACCCAGTACGGCTACTCCCTGTGGGAGTTCCAGGTCTACGGCACCACCGGCCCCACCACTCCCGCCTGCGGCACCGCCGACGCCGCGCTGAACCAGCCGGCGACCGCGTCCTCCACCGAGAACGCCGGCACCCCCGCGACCGCGGCGGTGGACGGCAACGCCGGGACCCGCTGGTCCAGCGCCGCCGCCGACCCCCAGTGGCTCCAGGTCGACCTCGGCACCGGCCAGAGCATCTGCGGAGTGCAGCTGAGCTGGGAGACCGCCTACGCCAGGGCCTACCAGATCCAGACCTCGGCGGACGGCATCAACTGGACCACGATCCACTCCACCACCACGGGACCGGGCGCGACCGAACTGATCACGTTGTCGGGAACCGGCCGCTACATCCGCGTGTACGGCACCCAGCGCGCCACCGCGTACGGGTACTCGCTCTGGGAGTTCCAGGTCTTCACCACCGGCGGCGGCACGCAGCCGCCCCAGGACGGCTCGGCGCTGCTCTCGTACAACAAGCCGGCCACCGCCTCGACCTACCAGAACGCCAACAGCTGCACCGGCTGCACCCCGGCCAAGGCCCTCGACGAGGACCCGGCCACCCGGTGGGCGACCAGCGACACCAACGGCTGGGTCGACCCCGGCTGGATCGCCGTCGACCTGGGCGCGACCGCGCACGTCACCAAGGTCGTGCTCCAGTGGGACCCGGCCTACGCCACCGCCTACCAGATCCAGGTCTCGCCCGACGGCACCAACTGGGCGAGCATCTACTCCACCACCACCGGCAAGGGCTTCAAGGAGACCCTGACCGTCGACGGCAACGGCCGCTATGTGCGGATGTACGGCACCGCCCGCAGCAGCAGCTACGGCTACTCGCTGTGGACCTTCGACGTCTACGGCACCGGTGGCAGCCCCACGGCGCCGCCCGCCCTGCCGCCGAACCCCGGCAACCCCGAACACCTGGTGTGGAGCGACGAGTTCAACGGCGCCGCGGGCACCAGGCCGGACACCGGCAAGTGGACCCAGGACGTCGGCAACGGCCAGAACGGCGAGCTCGAGTACTACACCAACGGTGACAACACCGCCATGGACGGCGCGGGCAACCTCGTCATCGAAGCGCGCAAGGAGGCCAGCGGCCAGTACACCTCCGGCCGGATCAACACCTCGGACCACTTCAACTTCACCTACGGCCACGTCGAGGCGCGGATCAAGGTGAGCGGCACGCAGGGCCTGTGGCCCGCGTTCTGGATGCTCGGGTCCAACTTCAAGACCGGTACGCCGTGGCCGAACTCCGGTGAGATCGACATCATGGAGCATGTCGGCAAGGTCGCCGACTCGGTCTACTCCACGCTGCACGCCCCGGCCTACAACGGCGGAAACGGCTACGGCTCGCCGTACACCCTCGCGGGCAGCGACTTCGCCTCGGCCTTCCACATCTACGCCGTGGACTGGGACTCCACCCACATGACGTTCTCGGTGGACGGCCACGCCTTCTTCACCGCGGACAAGGCGGTGGTGGAGTCGACGAGGGGCCCGTGGGTGTACGACCACCCCTTCTACCTCATCCTCAACAACGCGGTCGGCGGTGACTGGCCCGGGGCGCCCGACGCCACGACCGTCCTCCCGCAGAAGATGCAGATCGACTACGTGCGCGTCTCCCAGTAGGACGCCGCCGCCACGCCCGCTCGGGCGCCGGCTGCCGGTCGGGCCCCGTCCACACCTGGAC
>NZ_JAPVLS010000017.1:7732-63791 GCF_027158125.1 Streptomyces sp. H39-C1 | reverse complement strand
GTGGGGGGGGCCCGACCGGCATTTCGGCATGCATCGTTGGAAAGAAGGTCCACGCAGTCCACGCAGTCCACGCAGGACATCAACGATGGGTGCCGGATGGCGAGTTCCAGGCCGGACACATTTTGGAAATGCGGGAACCGAACGCTTGTCGGCGCCGCGCAGCGCGTATATAACGTTGTAAAGCCGAGTGGCGGGAGAGCCTCCTCAGCCGCCGGATCACCGGTATCGGCGCACGTCACCTCGCTGCCCGGGCACCGCGCTCCCCTCGCGCGGCGGTCCGCCGGCGTGCGCGCCCCGCAGAACTCCAGGACCGGACCACGTACTGCTCGGCGGCATCGCCGTCGTACCCAAGGAGTGTCGTGAGCATGACCACCCAGAGATCCCGCACCCTCGCCGCCGCCTGTGTACTCGTCGTGATGGCCGGGCTGGCGACCGCCGGCTGCTCGAAGCAGGAGACGACCGACAAGGCCACCGGCGACACCGGCGCGGAAGCGCAGACCGTCGCGCCCACCACCGGTGCCGCGGGCACGGGCTGCACGCTGCAGAGCTACGGCGCCACCAAGCTGGACCTCAAGAACGCGGTGGTCGGCTTCTCCCAGTCCGAGAAGGAGGCCAACCCCTTCCGGATCGCGGAGACCCAGTCGATCAAGGAGGAGGCCACCAAGCTCGGTGTGAAGAAGCTGCTCACCACCAACGCCCAGTCCCAGCTGCCCAAGCAGATCAGCGACATCCAGGACATGCTCTCCCAGGGAGCGCAGCTGCTCATCGTCGCGCCGCTCAACTCCGACGGGCTGGAGCCGGCGCTGCAGGCCGCCGCGGCCAAGCACGTCCCGGTCATCACCATCGACCGCAAGCTCAACGCCACCGCCTGCAAGGACTATGTGGCCTTTCTCGGCTCCAACTTCGTCGAGCAGGGCAAGCGCGCGGCCGACGCGATGATCAAGGCGACCGGCGGCAAGGGCAAGGTGGCGATCCTGCTCGGGGCGTCGGGCAACAACGTCACCACCGACCGCACCAAGGGCTTCGTGGACCAGCTCAAGGCCCAGGCGCCCGGACTGGAGATCGTCGCCCAGCAGACCGGCGAGTTCGCCCGTGACAAGGGCCAGCAGGTCATGGAGCAGCTCATCCAGTCCAAGCCGGACATCACCGCCGTCTACGCCGAGAACGACGAGATGGGCCTCGGCGCGGTCACCGCGCTCAAGGGCGCGAACAAGAAGCCGGGCAAGGACATCAAGATCGTGTCGGTCGACGGCACCCGCAACGCCGTCCAGGCGCTGGTCAACGGCGAGTACAACGCCGTCATCGAGTCCAACCCGCGCTTCGGGCCGCTGGCGTTCGCCACCGCCCAGAAGTTCTTCGGCGGCGAGGGCATCCCGGAGAACGTGATCATCTCCGACCGGGCGTACGACGACAGCAACGCCAAGGCGTCGCTGGGCGGGGCGTACTGACCCGGGCCCACAGCCCCGAGCCCGAGGCCGCAGGCCGCGCGACGGGCCGCCCCCGCACCGGCGCGGGCGGTCCGGACCCCCACCAGCTCTCCCCCGGAAGGCCACGACCATGGCACCATCCGAAGCCGTCGAGGCGGCGTCCGTGCCGGCCGGCACCGCGGAACCACCCGGCGCACCGGCCGTGTTGGAGGCCGTCCGCGTCAGCAAACGCTTCCCCGGCGTGGTGGCGCTCGACGAGGTGTCCTTCGCCCTGCGGGCCGGTGAGATCCACGCACTGGTCGGGGAGAACGGCGCCGGCAAGTCGACGCTGATCAAGCTGCTCACCGGCGTCCACCGCCCGGACGGCGGGGAGCTGCGGCTCGGCGACGCCCCGGTCTCGTTCCACCGCCCCTACGAGGCGCAGCAGGCGGGGATCTCGACCATCTACCAGGAGGTCAACCTCGTCCCCCTGATGAGCGTGGCCCGCAACATCTTCCTCGGCCGTGAGCCCAAGAACCGGTTCGGTCTGATCGACTTCCCCCGGATGCACCGCGAGGCCGCCGAGCTGCTGACCGGCTTCGGGGTCAGGGCCGATCCGCGCCGGCCGCTGCACACGCTCGGCGTCGGCACCCAGCAGATGGTGGCCCTGGCGCGGGCGGTGTCCGTGCGGGCCCGGGTGGTCGTGATGGACGAGCCCACGTCCTCGCTCGAACCCCGCGAGGTCGAGACGCTCTTCCGGGTGATCGGCGAGCTGCACGGCCGCGGCATCGCGATCGTCTACGTCAGCCACCGGCTGGACGAGCTGTACCGGATCTGCGACCGCGTCACGGTCCTGCGGGACGGCCGGCATGTGCACACCGGCGAGCTGCGCGAGCTCGACCGGATGCGGCTGGTGTCGATGATGCTCGGCCGCGAGATCGCGGAGGTCCGCCGGCACGGCACCACCGGTTTCGGCGACGGGCACCAGGCCGAACGTCGGCCCGTACTCACCGCGACCGGGCTGACCAGCGGGCAGGTACTGCGTGACGTCGGCCTGGAACTGCATCCGGGCGAAGTGCTCGGGCTGGGCGGGCTGCTGGGCTCCGGTCGCAGCGAGACCGCCAAGGCCGTGGCCGGGGCGCTGGCGCTGGACGGCGGCGAGATCAGCGTCGGCGGCCGCCCCCTGCGCCGGCTCACCCCCGCCGCGGCGATCAGGGCCGGGATCAGCCTGCTGCCCGAGGACCGCAAGGCCGAGGGCATCGTCCCCGGTCTGTCGGTCCGGGAGAACATCGTGCTCGCCGCGCTGCCCCGGCTCTCGCGCGCCGGGATCGTCTCGCGCGGGCGGCAGGACCGCATCGTCGACGTGTTCATGAAGCGGCTGCGGATCAAGGCGTCCAGCCCGGAGCAGAAGGTCGGCGAACTGTCCGGCGGCAACCAGCAGAAGGTGCTGCTGGCCCGCTGGCTCTGCCTGGAGCCCAAGGTCCTGCTGCTCGACGAGCCCACCCGCGGCATCGACGTGGGCGCCAAGGCCGAGGTGCAGGCGCTGATCGACGACCTCGCGCAGGAGGGTCTGGCGGTGCTGCTGATCTCCTCCGACATCGAGGAGCTCATCGAGGGCTCCGACCGCATCCTCGTCCTGCGCGGCGGCGCGGTGGCGGGCGAACTGACCGGCGACCGGGTCGAGGAGAGCGAACTCCTCGCCGTCCTGGCCGACGAGACAGCTGATGAGACAGCTGATGCGACAGTCGGTGCGACGAAGGGATCCGCGGCCCCCGAAGAACCCGCTGCCCCCAAGGAGGACCGGCGATGACCGATGTCCCCATCACCCTCTCCGCCCGCGGCCTCGACAGGTCCCGGGTCACCGGACTGCTCCAGCGGTACGGCGTCTACGGCGCCGTCGCCGCGCTCCTGGTCTTCAACGCGGTCTTCACCGACCACTTCCTGACCGTCGGCAATCTGCGCACCCAGCTCGTCCAGGTCTCCCCCATCGTCATCGTCGCGCTCGGCATGGCGCTGGTCATCGGCACCGAGGGCGTCGATCTGTCGGTCGGGTCCACGATGGCGCTCGCCAGCGCGCTGCTGCCGCTCTACCTCGGCTACGGCCTGGCCCCGGCGCTGCTGCTCGCGCTGTTCGCCGGGGTCGTGGTCGGCCTGGTGAACGGCTCGCTGGTCGCCCTCGTGGGACTGCAGCCCATCGTCGCCACCCTCGCGCTGTTCGTCGGCGGCCGCGGTCTGGCGCTGGTCATCGCGGACGGACAGCTCAAACAGATTCAGAACCGCGACCTGTTGGGCCTGGGCACCGACAGCCTGCTGGGCATCCCGCTGGTCGTCCTGATCGCCGGAGTGCTCGCGATCGTCATCGCGTTCCTCGTCCAGCGCACCACCTTCGGGCGGCAGCTGGTCGCGGTCGGCGGCAACCGGGCCGCCGCCGCGCTGGCCGGTCTGCCCGTCAAGCGCGTGCTGATCGGCGTGTACGTGGTGTGCGGTGTCCTGGCGGCGCTGGCCGGTGTCCTCGCCACCGCGCGGCTGACCGCCAGCGATCCCTCCGCGCTCGGCAATCTGATGGAGCTGTCCGCCATCACCGCCGTGGTCGTCGGCGGCACCCCGCTGACCGGTGGCTCGGTACGGGTCCTGGGCACGGTGACGGGCGCCCTGCTGATGCAGCTGCTGCACGCCACCCTGGTCACCCACAACCTGCACGACTCCACCGCCCAGATGGCCCAGGCGGCCATCATCCTCGTCGCCGTCTATGTCGCCCGGGAGCGTCGATCCCGATGAAATCCCTCGTCAAAGCCACCTCCGCACCCACCGTCCCCCGACAGGCGGCCCCGGCGTACGCCGCCCGCCCCACCGGCCGGCGGCGCGCGGCCGAACTGCTGCAGCGCCAGGGCGTCCTCGTGGTCCTGCTGCTGGTGGTTCTCGTCTCCTCGTTCGTCTTCCCGTCCTTCGCGAGCCTGGACAACGCGCGCGGCGTGACGGTCCAGGCGTCCTTCCTGTCGATCGTCGCCCTCGGGATGACGCTGGTGATCATCACCGGCGGGATCGACCTGTCCGTCGGTTCCGTCTTCGCGCTCGGCGGCGTGCTCGCGGCCTGGGCCTCGCAGTGGGGCGTGCTGCCCGCGCTCCTGGTGCCGCTCGCCGTCTGCGGGGCGATCGGGGCGGTGAACGGCCTGCTCGTCGCGCGGGCCGGCATGGCGCCGTTCATCGTGACGCTGGCTTCGCTGCTCGGCGCCCGTGGACTGCTGCTCGCCCTCACCCACGAAGGCGCCACCACCTATCTCGTGCCGCGCGGCTCGGCCTTCGCCGAACTGGGCGGCGGCAGCCTCGGGGGCTTCGGGTACCCGGTGTTCATCGCGCTGGCGCTGTTCGCGGGCGGCGGTCTGGTGCTGCAACGCACCTCGTTCGGCCAGACCCTGTTCGCGGTCGGCGGCAGCAGCGACGCCGCCACCTTGATGGGTCTGCCGGTGGCCAGGACGAAGGTCCTGGTCTACGTGCTGAGCGGGCTGCTGGCCGGGCTCGCCGGCGCGCTCAACGCCGCCCGGCTCTCCTCGGGCGTCACCATCATCGGGGTAGGGATGGAACTCGACGCCATCGCCGCCGTGGTGATCGGCGGCACGCTGCTGGTCGGCGGCGCGGGGTCGGTCTCCGGCACGCTGTGGGGTGTCCTGCTGCTGGCGGTGATCCAGAATCTGATCAACCAGATCGGCTCGCTGAACTCCTCCTACCAGTCGGTCGTCAGCGGCGGCTTCCTGATCCTCGTGGTGGTCGCCCAGCGCTATCTGTCCACGGCCCGCCGCAGTACCTGAACCCGCCCGGCTCCGCCGCCGGTCGTGGACCGGGCGGAGCCGGACGCAGCACACTGGGGCCGGAAACCGCCGGGTCTCAACAGCCGGGCCCCAACAGCCCGGATCTCGACAGCTCGGCCGAAGGAAGGACATTCGTGGGCGCCAGCCTCAAGGACGTCGCGCAGCTGGCGGGCGTTTCCATCAAGACCGTCTCGAACGTGGTCAACAACTATCCGCACGTCACTCCCGGAATGCGCGCGAAGGTGCAACGGGCCATCGACGAGCTCGGCTACCGCCCCAACCTGACCGCCCGGCATCTGCGCAAGGGCCGCACCGGAATCATCGCGCTCGCCGTCCCCGAACTGGGCAACCCGTACTTCGCGGAACTCGCGGGCGCCGTCGTCGACGCCGCCGCCCGGCACGACTACACCGTCCTGCTCGACCACACGGCGGGCGAACGGCAGAAGGAGATCCTGGTCTCCCAGGGCTTCCGCGCCCATGTCATCGACGGCCTCATCCTCAGCCCCATCGAGCTGGAGGCCGCCGACCTGCTGGGCCGGACCGATGACGCCCCGCTGGTGCTGCTCGGTGAGCGCGAGTACGACGCGCCCTACGACCAGATCGCCATCGACAACGTCTCCGCCGCGCGCACCGCCGTACGCCATCTCACCGGGCTCGGGCACCGCCGGATCGCGTTCCTCGGCGCCCGCAGGGAGAGCGCCAGGCAACCCGCCCATCTGCGGCTGCGCGGCTGGCGGGAGGAGCTGACCGCCGCCGGACTGCCCTGCGACGACTCGCTGGTGGCCGCCACCGACGGCTACGGCCGGGTCGACGGCGCCGCCGCCATGAACGCCCTGCTGGACCGCGGGGAGCGGCCCGACGCCGTCTTCGCGTACAACGACCTGATCGCGATCGGCGCGATGCGCGCGCTGACCGACCGCGGGCTGCGGGTACCGGACGATGTCGCCGTGGTCGGCTTCGACGACATCGAGGAGGGGCGGTTCTCGACCATCGCCCTCACCACGGTCTCCCCCGACAAGCAGGCCATCGCCCGGCTCGCGGTCGAGCGGGTGGTGGCCCGGCTCGCGGGCGCCCCCCACCTGGTGCCGGAGCGGATCCAGCCCGGCTACACGCTGGTGGCCAGGGAGTCCACCGCCCGCCGGCCGGGCTGATCCGGGCCGCCCTCCATGGGCACCGACCGCCGCGTATCCGTCCAGCACCGCACCCTTCCCGAGGACTCACCATGCCCCGACCCGCAGCGCACCGTGAACCGTTCGGCGTCACCCCGGACGGCCGGGCCGTGGACCGCTGGACGCTGCGGTCGGCGACCGGAGTCACCGCCGAGGTCCTCACCTACGGGGGCATCCTGCACGCCCTCACGGTCCCGGACCGCGCGGGCCACAGCTGTTCCGTCGTCCTGGCGCTGCCGGACCTGGAGAGCTACGCCGCACCGAACCCGTATGTCGGAGCCCTGGTCGGGCGCTACGCCAACCGCATCGCGGGCGGCCGGTTCACCCTCGACGGGCAGGAACACCACATACCGGCCAACGACCACGGGCACGCCCTGCACGGCGGCCCCGAGGGTTTCAACAGCCGGGTGTGGCAGGCGGAACCGGTCGGCGACGGCGCCGACGTACGGCTGACGCTGCGCAGCCCCGACGGCGACATGGGATTCCCCGGTGAGCTGACGGTGACGGCGACGTACGCGCTCGACGACCGGGGCACGCTCTCCGTCACCTTCGAAGCCGTCACCGACCGGCCGACGGTCATCAACCTCACCCACCACGCCTACTTCAACCTGGCGGGAACGGGAGCGGGGGTGGGGGCAGGGGCTGGGTCGGGGCCGGGCGCTGTGCTGGACCACTGGCTGAGCGTCGGCGCGGACAGCTATCTCCCGGTGTCGGCGGACGCGATCCCGCTCGGCCCGGCCCGGGAAGTGGCCGGCACGCCCTTCGACTTCACCGCACCTCGGCGGCTGGGCGACGGCCTGGCGACGGACCATCCGCAGCTGAAGGACGCCAACGGATACGACCATTGCTGGGTCCTGCGCCCGCCGGAGGGTCCTGACGGTCTGCGGGCCGCCGCCCTGCTGCGCGATCCCGCGTCCGGCCGGGAACTCCAGGTCTGGACGACCGAGCCCGGCCTCCAGGTCTATACGTCCAACCACCTCGACGGCTCGCTCACCGACGCCGAAGGCAACCGCCATGAGCGGCACGGAGCCGTCTGCCTGGAGACCCAGCACTTCCCCGACTCACCGAACCGGCCTTCCTACCCCACGACCGTGCTGCGTCCCGGCTCCGCTTTCCGCAGCCGCACCGAATTCCGCTTCCCCCACCTGCTCTGAGCGTGCGTCGGTGGTCCCGTGGGGCGGCGGTGTGCCGCCCCACGGAAGCCGGTCAGGAGCGCTGAACCGGTCAGGACGCGGTACAGGTCAGCGTGGGCGACGTGTTGGTGCCGCTCCAGGTGCCCTGGATTCCGAAGGAGGTCGACGCGCCGGGAGCGATCACGCCGTTGTACGCGAGGTTCGCGGCACTCACCCCCGTACCGGACTGCTGGACGGCCGCGTTCCAGAAGCTGGACACGTGCTGCCCGTCGGGCCAGGTCCAGTTGACCGTCCAGGACCTACTCGGCGCTGTCCCCGAATTGGTGACGGTGACGGTGGCGTTGAAGCCCGGGGTCCACTGGCTGTCGACATGCCAGCCCGCCACGCACCCGGACCCCCCGCCACCTCCGCCGGAGGCCGTGGTGGCGGTGACGGCACCGGACGCGGGCGAGGCGTTCCCGGCCGCGTCATGGGCCTTGACGGTGTAGACGTACGCGGTCGACGGGGTCAGACCCGTGTCGGTGTAGGTGGTCCCGGTACTGCTGCCGGCCAGCGCGCCGCCACGGTAGACGTCGTAGCCGGTGACGCCCACGTTGTCGGTGGCCGCGCCCCAGGAGAGGGAAGCGGTGCTGCTGGTGGTTCCGGTGACCGCGACGTTCGCGGGAGCACTCGGCGGCTGGGTGTCGCCGCCTCCGCCGCCGGAGCCGAAGGAGGGCGCCTTGATGCTGCTCAGATAGGCGTCCTTGGCGGTGTTGACGCTGGTCCAGTCGTCGTTGAGGATCCCGCCGGTGTCACCGGAGTTGGGGTTCCAGGACCAGAACGTCCACTGGAAGGCGTCGCCCCCGTACTGGGCCGTGGGCCGCAGATACTGCACCAGCGTCCTGAGCCAGGTCTGGTCCACGGAGGACTGCAGGGTGGTGCCGAACTCCCCCAGCCAGACCGGGGCGGTGTTCTGCTGGAAGAGATAGCCCCAGTTCTTGTTCCAGATGCCCGCCATGTTGTTGGGGAAGGTGGGGTCGCTGAACCAGGTCTGGGCGAAGACGCTGGTCGCGTAGTCGTGCGCGGAGTACACGAGCCGGTTGGCGACGTTCAGCCGGACCGGGTTCTGGCCGGCGCCCTGCAGGTTGCCGCCCCACCAGTACGAGTCGCCGTTGTAGGTCTGGATGCCCTCGACGAAGACGAGGAGGGACGGGTTGGCCGCGAGCACCGCGTTCCCGCCGCGCTCGGCCGCCAGCCGCCAGTCGACGGAGGTGTCGCCGCAGCCCCAACAGGCCGGATCGTGCGGTTCGTTGTGCAGATCGATGCCTATGACGGCGGGGTTGCCCCGGTAGCGGGTCGCGAGGGCGGTGAGGTCGCCGATCCAGGTCGACTCGGGGACCGCGCCGGTGTACCAGAGCGCCGACTGGGCGCTGGAGTCGGGACGGTGCCGGTCCAGGATGACCTTGAGGCCGATCGTCCCGGCATAGTTGACGATCTTGTCCATCACCTGGAGCGACGTCAGACCCGGGAGATCCGCGTTCATGCCGCCGGAGGTGTTGATGCCGTTCGGGACGGTGCCTTTGAAGATGTCGTCGCTGTACGGCAGCCGGATCGTGTTGTAGCCCAGCGACTTCATCTGGTCGATCATGCTCTTGTAGTCGCGCGACCAGAGGCCGTGCGGCACGTAGTTGGCGGTCTCGAACCCGAACCAGTTCACTCCGGCGATCCGGACCGGCTGGTTGGCCGCGTCCAGGATCTGCCGTCCGCTGGTGTGCCAGTAGCCCGCTCCGACGGCGGCTGCGGGTGCGGCTGAGGGTGCGGCGGGCTCGGTACGGGTGGGTAAGGCGGTGTCGGCGGCCTGCGCGCCCTGGGTTCCGGCGAGCGGGATGAGCAGCGCGGCCATGACCGCGACGGCGGTGCCGGCCGTGCGCAGTCGGCGCAAGAGATGGAACACGTCCCTGGTCCTCTCTGACGATTCAGCTCTTCTGACAGTTCAGCTCTGACGGTTTCAGCTCGGGATGGTGCGGCCCTGGTGGTGCGGCTCTGATCATTCACGTGTGGGAGCGCTTCCACTTATCTCGGAACTTCACCTCCGCAATCCGCGTCAAGGGACTGGTCAGGAGAAGGGATCTGCGGCACGATTCCTTCAGTTTTCATAGCAACGAACGACCACAGTGGCCCCGCGCCATAGAAGCGACGCCTGCAGACGGCGTCAAGATGCCGAACAGCGTTCATTTCTTGAACGAACATTCCTGATGCGAATCGAAGAGAAGTGGGCACGATGAACCGAAAAAATGTGGGAGCGCTCCCATATATCCGTCGTTGGACCACGTTCCTCACCGCCACGGCGGCCGCCATAGCGACCGCGCTCTGTGTCCTGTCCACTCCGGCCTCAGGCGCCACCACCACGACCGCCGACCACTCGGTCCCGGCCGCCACCCGCTTCTACACCGACCTCGACAGCAAGGCGGCGCACCAGGCGGTGGCCGACCTCAGGGCGCACGACTACGCCGGCGCCCTGTCCATGGCGAAGCTGGCCTCCTGGCCGGTCGCGCAGTGGTTCAACGGCACGAGCACGCCCCAACAGACGACCGCCGACATGGCGAAGCTGCAGGCCAAGGCCGCGTTGCAGGGCCAGGTGCCGGTGGCGGTGGCCTACAACGTGCCGGGCCGCGACTGCTCGCAGTACTCGGCGGGCGGCGCGTCGAACTCCACCGAGTACGCCGCGTGGATCGACGCTCTCGCCCGCGGCATCGGCAGCCACCGCACCGTCGTCATCCTGGAACCGGACGGTCTGGCACTGAGCCCGGCTTATTGCGGCGGCACCGCCGCCCAGCAGACGGACCGCATCGCCGAGATCCGTGCCGCCGTCCAACGACTGGAGCGGCAGTCCGGCGCGGTCGTCTATCTCGACGCCGGGCACAGCGCCTGGCAGAACGTGGGGGTGATGGCCGGATTGCTGGTCGAAGGCGGTATCGCCCAGGCACAGGGCTTCTTCCTGAACGTCTCCAACTACCAGACCGACGCGGACCTGATCCGTTACGGCACCCAGGTCGCGCAGTGCACCTGGTACCTGCGCAACGTTCCCGGTGCGACGGGCGGCGACTGCGCGAACCAGTACTGGCCGGCCGCCGACGCGGACGCCTGGTACGCGAGCCATGTGCCCGCCGCGGCCGTGCTCCCGCACTTCGTGATCGACAGCAGCCGCAACGGCCAGGGCCCGTGGACCCCGACCGCCGACTACAGCGACCCGCAGACCTGGTGCAACCCTCCAGGACGCGGACTGGGCACCCGTCCGACCAGCAACACCGGCGTCCCGCTGCTCGACGCGTTCCTGTGGATCAAGGTCCCCGGGGAGTCCGACGGCAGTTGCACCCGCGGCACTTCGGGAACCACCGATCCGGAGTACGGCATCACCGACCCGGCCGCCGGCGTCTGGTGGGCGGACCAGGCCCACGGTCTGGCGGAACGGGCTCGTCCAGCCCTGACCTGGAACCTGGGTCGGCCGTAAACCGGTACGCGGTGCGGCACACCTGACCGGACCGCACCGCGTGCCTCCAGGCCCCCCCGGCGTTCTCAACGCATCTCCCCGCACCCGGCCACCACCAACGCCACCCCGTCCGACCGGACCCTCGCGGTTCCGGTCGGACGGGGTGGCGTTGCGCTTTACATCGTTAAATGACAACGACGGACCATCCCGCCCCTGTACCGACGGTAAAACTCCAGGCCGCGCCGGTGCCGCACCCTTGCCGGGTCCCCCACAACCCCCGTACCGCAGTGGCTGATTGCTGCCGGAGGTCTGGACAGTGACTTGGCGGCGTGCTGTCATTCCGCTGGACATGGCATTTCCAACGTTAGAAGAACTGCTTCCAACACCCCCTGCCACAGAAGGACTTGCACGGCACCGACGGACCCAGCACGGCCCACCCCCACGAAGGAGCCGCTCTGATGAAACGCCCACCCGGCACCGGGAACCCGCCCTGGCGGCGCCGGCTCGTCTCCGCGTTCGCGGTCCTGGCGCTCGCCACCGGCGCGCTGGCCGCGCTCGGTCCGGCGCCGGCCAGTGCCGCCACCTGGTCGCCGAAGCCCTCCCCCATGACCACCCCCTGGACGAACCAGGTTTCGGTCGACAACCCGCTGCCCGAGTACCCCCGCCCCCAGCTCACCCGGCCCGACTGGGCCAATCTCAACGGCATCTGGGATTTCGCCGTCACCGGCCGTGACGCCGGCCAGCCCGCAGTGTTCGGCGAGCAGATCCGCGTCCCGTTCGTCGCCGAGTCCGCACTTTCGGGCATCCAGCGCAAGATCACCCAGAACGACAAGCTCTGGTACAAGCGCACGTTCACCGTCCCCTCCACCTGGAACGGCCGCCGCGTACAGCTCAACTTCGGCGCCTCCGACTGGCAGACGACGGTGTGGGTCAACGGCCGTCAGGCCGGGGCGGTGCACAAGGGCGGCTACGACGCCTTCAGCTACGACATCACCTCGCTGCTGACCGG
Source organism: Streptomyces sp. H39-C1 (assembly GCF_027158125.1). Taxonomy (NCBI): domain Bacteria; kingdom Bacillati; phylum Actinomycetota; class Actinomycetes; order Kitasatosporales; family Streptomycetaceae; genus Streptomyces; species Streptomyces sp. H39-C1. The sequence continues at coordinate 51,799 of NZ_JAPVLS010000017.1, read as the reverse complement.
CGGTTCCAACACCGTCGTGGTCTCCGTCTACGACCCGACCCAGACTGGCGGCCAGGCCGTCGGCAAACAGCGGATCAACGATGTCGCCCCGCACCCGGGCGGCGGGATCTTCTACACCGCGGCCTCCGGAATCTGGCAGACCGTCTGGCTGGAGCCCGTCGCCGCCGCGCACATCACCCGCGTGGACATGACTCCGAACCTGGCGAACAACACGCTGCGCGTCACCGTCAGAGGCGACGGCATCAGCGGCCAGAGTGCCAGGGTCACCGTCTCCGCCGCGGGCGGCACGGTCGGCACCGCGACCGGACCCGTCGGCACCGAGTTCTCCGTCGCCGTTCCCAACGCGCATCGGTGGAGCCCGGACGACCCGTTCCTGTACGACGTGCGCGCCGATCTCACCAGCGGCGGCGCGACCGTCGACTCGGTCGGCAGTTACACCGGGATGCGCTCGATCGCGCTCGCCAAGGTCGACAACATCATGCGGCCCGTCCTGAACGGGAAGTTCGTCTTCCAGAGCGGCACCCTCGACCAGGGTTTCTGGCCCGACGGCATCTACACCGCGCCGACCGACGCCGCGCTCAGGTCCGATCTGCAGGCGCACAAGGACCTGGGCTTCAACATGGTCCGCAAGCACATCAAGGTCGAACCGCAGCGCTGGTTCTACTGGGCCGACCGGCTCGGCCTGCTGGTGTGGCAGGACATGCCCGCCATGGACACCGGCAAGTCACCGGACAGCGCGGCGCGTGCCCAGTGGGAGACCGAGTTCCACGCCGTCATCGACCAGCACCGCAGCTCCCCCGCGCTGATCCAGTGGGTGGACCAGAACGAGGGCTGGGGCCAGTACGACCAGGCCCGTATCGCCAATGACGTCAAGGCCTACGACCCGTCCCGCCTCGTCGACAACATGAGCGGCGTCAACTGCTGCGGCTCCGTCGACGGCGGCAACGGGGACGTCGTCGACAACCACAACTACGTCGGGCCGGGCAACACCGCTCCCAGCCCCACCCGTGCCGCCGTGCTGGGTGAGTACGGCGGGCTCGGCTTCAAGGTGGCGGGCCATGAGTGGTATCCGGGTGGCGGTTTCAGCTACGAGGACCAGCCGACCCTGACGGCCCTCAACGACCGGTTCGCCGGGCTGCTGGACGCCATCCGCCTCAACCAGCTGCCCGCCGGCCTCTCCGCGTCGGTCTACACCGAGATCACCGATGTCGAGAACGAGGTCAACGGCCTGCTCACCTACGACCGCCAGGTGATGAAGGTCGACGCGGCCCGGGTGAAGGCCGCCAACCAGGCACTGATCAGCGCCTCCCTAAACCCGCCGCCACCGGTCGTCCTCCCCGTCGGCCAGTACAAGTCCCTGCGGGTCACCACACCGGGCTTCACCAACCGGTATCTGCGGCACACCAACGCACTGGCCTACACCGAGGTCGTCGACGGCAACAGCAGCGCGGTGCTGAAGAGCGACGCGACGTGGAAGATCGTCACCGGCCTCGCCAACAGCGCCTGCTACTCCTTCGAATCCCACAACTTCCCCGGCGAGTTCCTCCGCCACCAGAACTTCCGGGTCCGGCGGGATCCCGACGACGGATCGGCGCTCTTCAAGGCCGACGCCACCTTCTGCGCCGTCCAGGGCAACGGCGGCGTCCGGTTCTCGGCCGCCAACTACCCGGGGAGCTATATCCGGCACATCAACGCCGAGGTCTGGCTGGCCACTCCGGGCGGCGGTCACACCTGGGACAACCCGGCCACCTTCACCGAGGACACCACCTGGGCCGTCGACCCGCCCTGGGCGCCGTGAGCTGACCACGACGCCGAACCACGGGACGCCCTGACCGGCGGCTGGAAGGGGTTCGCCTCCCTTCTCACCCCTCCAGCCGCCACCCGGCGCCCCGCGTGTGACCCACCGCACACGGAAATCCGGGCGGCCCGGGGATTGCACGGACCGCCGCCGCCCTCTCCACCGGCACAGGGACAAAGGCACAACACACGGAAGGCGGTCCCATGCCGGTCCAGAGGACACCCGGAGCCCGCACACCGCGGACGGCCGGAACAGCGACACCGCAGGAGACGGCCGGGGGGACGTCGTCTCCCCGGCCCTACCCTCCCGTTCCGGGAGTGCGCCATCACCACGTCACGGTCGACGGCGTCCGGTTGCACTACGCCGAGGCCGGCGACCCGGGCGCACCTCCGGTGCTGCTCGTCCATGGCTTCCCCCAGCACTGGTACACCTGGCGGCACCTCCTGCCGGGACTGGCCGGCGAGTACCGGCTGATCTGCCTGGACATGCCCGGCTTCGGCTGGTCGCAGGCGTCATCCGGCGGCTACGGCACGGACCGGCGGGCGGCGGACCTCGTCGCGGTGCTGGACGCGCTCGGGCTGGAGCGGGTGCGGCTGCTCGCCCATGACTGGGGCGCCTGGGCGGGGTTCCTCGCGTGCGCCCGGTCTCCCGAACGCTTCAGCCACTTCCTGGCGCTGAACATGGTCCACCCCTGGCCGACCCGCCGGAACACCCTCCGGCACGCCTGGCGCTTCTGGTACACCGTGCTGCTGGAGTGGCCACCGCTCGGCCGTCAGGTCCTGCGGCGCTGGCCCGCCTTCACCCGCTACTTGTTGCGGCGCGGGGTGGCCGACCGCGCGGCCTGGCGCGCGGGCGAGATCGAGGAGTTCGCCACCGCGGCCCGGCAACCGCACAGCGCGCGAGCCGGTGAGGGGATCCACCGCGCGTTCGTGGCGCACGACATCGCGGCCCTGCGCCGCAAGGAGTTCCATTCCCTGCGGCTGACGGTCCCGACCGTGATCCTGGCGGGAGAGCGCGACGTGGTCATCCCGCCGGGGCTGCTGGCGGGCGGTGAGCTCTTCGCCGACGCACTGGCCGTCGAGGTGCTCCCGGGGTGCGGGCACTGCCCGCAGCACGAGCGGCCCGAGCTGGTCGTGGCGGCGGCCAGGCGTTTGTTCGCGAGCTGAGTTGATGCGACGCTCTCCCGCAGACCGTGCGAAGGGGAGCCGATCCGATGGGCGATGCCCGATGAGCGACGACGCCGGCTGGCCGCAGGCCGGTCTGGATCCGCTGCGGCGTCTGAAGGTGGTCGCGGGGGCTTCGAAACACGCCTTTTACGTCGAGCGCCACTTCGACGCCGCCCCGGACCAGGTGTGGGCGGTGGCAGCCGACCTCGAGGGCGAACTGCCGCACCTCATCCCTGGGCTGCGCTCGTTCACCGCGGAACGGGCAGCGGACCGGCGGACTGCGGATCAGCGGACCGACGACGACCGACGGGCAGCCGACGACCGACCGTCCGACGACCGGCTGTCCTTCCGGGCGGTGAGCGTTCTGGGCCACCGGGAGCGGTTCGAGGTCGTGCTGCGGCCGGGCTGGTGTCTGATGCAGAGCCGGCTGCTGGCCGGTGGCATGGCCGCGGTGCCCGAGGGGACGGGCACCCGGTTCGCCTTCTTCAGCGCTTACCGCTCCCCGGCCGGCGCCGCCCTCCAGTGGCTGCGCCGGCCCGGGGCGCGGGCGCGCGGCGCCGCCCTGATGGCCGCACTGCAGGGGCGGATCGACGCACGGTCACTTCCCGGCGCCGCCCCAGGCGCCCCGGAATGACCTTCTGGCACGGAACAGCCGGGATCTGACGGTCCCCAGCGGTACCGCGAGCACCCGCGCCACTTCCTGCTCGTCCAGCCCCTCGACGTGACGGAGCATCAGGACGGCGCGGTGCTCGGGCGAGAGTCTGCGCAGCACATCCCCGATGTCCTGGGCGAGTTCCGGGTCGCCCGGCGCGGGCAGTTCTGACAGTTCCGCCGGCACCGTCCGCTGCCGCTGTCCGGCGAGGCGGACGGCTTCACGGACGGCGATCACCCGTACCCAGCCGAAGAGCGCCGCGGGCTCCTTCAACTGCCGGATGTGACGGAATACCGCGATCAGCGCCTCCTGCGCCGCGTCGTCCCCGTCCTCCAGGGCCACCGGGCCGCAGATCCGGCCGACGTACGGGGTGAGGACGGTGAGCAGTTCGTCCATCGCCAGCCGGTCGCCGCGCTGCGCGCCCGCCACCAGCAGGGCCAGTACAGCCGGATCCCGCTCCCCCGCACGGCTCTCGCCGGCTTCTTCCGCCACTGCGCCCCCATCGGCCGGGGCCGACTCTAACACCGGCTCCGGGCTGCCCTGCGAGGGCCGTTCCCGCGGTGTTCAGTGCCTCCGACGCACGTCAACCACCGTTCCGGCGGGCCGGGATCACGCCACCCGGGCTCACACGATTCCCGGGCCCGCGTCCGAACCCGACCGCGCTCCACGCCGGTGGACGGCCCAGCTCTGGATCTCCGCGGCCGAGACGGCCTCGATCGCCTCCACCAGCACCCGGCGGGCGTCGGCGTCCCGTTCGTCCTCCGGCAGCAGCCGGTACCGCTCGACGGCGGGGCGCAGCCGCGACCAGGACTCCGCGGCCAGCACGTAGCGCTCGGTGTGGTTGAAGACCTGGCGGAACCCGCCGATGAAGACGGCGATTCCCGCCACGGTCGCCGTGACGGCGGCGGGTGCCTGGATTCCGGCCGCGACCACAGTGGCGGAGCCCGCCGACAGCGCGCCCAGTTCGGTGGTCCAGTGCCATCTGCGGGCGCCGTCACGAGTGCGCGCGTACCAGTCCAAGTCCGTGAGGGCGTAGGCCAGTACGGGGTCGTCGGGAGCCGGTGGCGGGGCGGGAGTCCGTCTGCGTATCAACACTCGAACATGTTGCCCCGCGATCGGGGCAGGCGGAACGCATCAGGGAAGACCGTTGTCCGAAGTGGCACCCGGGAACCCCTCGCACCTGGGCTGCGTCCCTTTCAGTGCGGGGAGGGGAGTGGGTCGGCCCCGCGGAAGTGGTACGTCGAAAGGAAGGAACGCACCATGGGCATTCTCGCCTGGATCGTCCTCGGACTCATCGCCGGGGTCATCGCCAAGGTCCTGCTGCCCGGACGTGATCCCGGCGGCATCATCATCACCACGCTGATCGGTATCGCGGGCGCGTTCGTCGGTGGCTGGCTCTCCGCCCGCCTCCTCGACAAGCCCGTCGGGCACCAGTTCTTCGACCTGGCCACGTGGGGTGCGGCCATCGGTGGCTCGCTGGTCCTGCTGATCCTCTACCGGATCTTCTTCGGCGACTCGCGCGCACGCCGCTGACCTGCGCGGCACCCCAGCACCCGCAGCACTCGCCGCCCCCCGGCCGCCGTCAGCCCGTCTCCTCGCGGTAGGCGGCGGCCTCCTCCAGGTCCAGTCGGCGCAGCAGCGTCCGGAGCATCTCGTCATCGATGCGCCGGGCGTCGCGCAGTTCCACGAACACCTCGCGTTCGGCCCCGATCATCTGCCGGGCGAGCCGCCGGTAGGTGTCGTCCGCGGACTCCCCGGTGGTCTCGTTGACCGCTCCCAGCCGCTCCCACACGGCGTTGCGCCGCCGGTCCATGACGGTGCGCAGCCGGTCGGCGAGCGGCTGCGGCAGGTCGTTCCGCCCCTCGGCGAGCAGTTCGTTGAGCAGGCGTTCCGCGGCGGCCGAGGCCTCGCTCTGGGCCTGCGCCTCGGCGAGCGTCTCGGCGCGTACGTCGGGGGACGGGATCTTCAGCCAGCGGATCAGCGGCGGCAGGGTGAGGCCCTGCACGACGAGGGTGGCGATCACGGTGGTGAACGTCAGGAAGAGCACCAGGTTGCGGGCAGGGAAGGCCTCGCCGTTGTCCATCGTCAGCGGGATCGAGAAGGCGATGGCGAGCGAGACGACGCCGCGCATCCCGGCCCAGCCGACGATGACGGGCCCGGTCCAGTTCGTGTCCGGTTCGCGCTCCCGGATGCGGGACGAGAGCTTGCGAGGCAGGAACGTCGCGGGGAAGACCCAGGCGAAGCGGGCGGCCACCACGACGACGAAGACCGCGAACGCGTACCAGATGGCCTCCCCCACCCCGTATTCGCCGAGCCCCCCGAGCACCACGCGCAACTGCAGCCCGATGAGGGCGAAGACCGTCGACTCCAGGATGAAGCCGACCATCTTCCACACCGCCGCCTCCTGGAGCCTGGTCGCGAAGTCGACCTGCCAGGAGCGGTGTCCCAGGTAGAGCCCGACGACCACGACGGCGAGCACCCCCGAAGCCCCGACGCGTTCGGCCGCCGCGTAGGCCACGAACGGGATGAGCAGCGACAGGGTGTTCTGGAGCAGTGGCTCCTTCAGATGGGTGCGCAGCCAGTGCAGCGGCACCATGAGGATGAGGCCGACGACGACACCGCCGGCCGCGGCGACGCCGAATTCCCTGATGCCCTCGCCCCAGGTGGCTCCCTCCCCCACGACGGCGGCCAGGGCGACCTTGTACGCGGTGATCGCGGTCGCGTCGTTCACCAGTGACTCGCCCTGCAGGATCGTGGTGATCCGGTTGGGCAGCTTGAGGCGCCGCGCGATGGCGGTGGCGGCGACCGCGTCGGGCGGGGCGATCACGGCGCCCAGCACCAGGGCGGCGGTCAGCGGCAGGTCGGGCACCACCAGATAGGCGACGTATCCGACGGCGATCGTCGCGAACAGCACATAGCCGACGGAGAGCAGCGCGACCGGCCGCGCGTTGGCCCGCAGATCGAGGTAGGAGCTGTCGAGGGCGGCCGTGTGCAGGAGCGGCGGCAGCAGCAGCGGCAGCACGATCTCCGGGTCGAGGGTGTAGTCGGGGATGCCCGGCACATAGGACGCGAGCAGCCCGGCGGCGACCAGCAGCAGCGGCGCGGGCACGGGCGTGCGGCGGGCCGCGGCCGCGATCACCGCACTGCACGCGATCAACATCAGCAGTGGCATGGCATCCATCAGCTTCGGCCCGTTCCCATCTCGTTCGCGTTCTTCGAATGCTCTTCACTCGCTCTAACCTGGCAATCATGAGCGAGTGCCCGCATGTTCCCGACCTGCCGCGCCTCGAGCCGGCTCCGCTGAGCGACACCTGCCTGGAGTGCCTGGCCGTGGGCAGCCATCCGGTGCAGCTCAGGCTATGTCTCGTCTGTGGCCATGTCGGCTGCTGCGACTCGTCGCCGTACCGGCATGCCACGGGGCATTTCGAGGAGACCGGGCATCCGGTGATGCGGAGCTTCGAGCCGGGCGAGAGCTGGAGCTGGTGCTTCGTCGATCTGCACCTGGTCTGATTCCCGGCATCCAGCGGCAGCGGCAGGGACCCGGGCCCGCTGTCCGGGCTGGTTCTCCGGGCCCGCACTCCCGGACCGTTCTCCGAGCCCGTTCTCCGGGCCCGTTCTCCGAGCCTGTTCTCCGGGCCCGTTCTCCGAGCCTGTTCTCCGGGCCCGTTCTCCGAGCCTGTTCTCCGGGCCCGTTCTCCGAGCCTGTTCTCCGGGCTCGTCCGGCGCTGTGGGCGGTGCGCCCTGGGACAGCAGCAGGCCCGGCAGGTTCGCACGGGGGTGGCGGCCTGCCGGGCCTGTGGAACAACGGTAGCGAGGCGACACGCGTAATTTCGACGTCTGGCCCGTAACCCGTGCTGCGGATACACGTCACGGCGCAGGCACGCATTAATCCCGCGGATCGCGCGCCGAAATGTACTCGCCAACCGGTTGGCCGAATCCTGCCGGTGACATTCGGGGTCTGTCAACGAGTGGAGCCATCGACGGCGTCCTGCCCCACGCGGCACACAAGCCGCGCACTGCAACGGATTCCGTACCGATGGAGAGGAACTCCATGTCGAAACTCCACTTCGGCCGGGGCGTACTGGGCCTGACGGCCGCGCTCGCGGCGGGCGCGACCCTGTTGGCCGGGCCCGCGACCGCCGCCACGGCCGCGCCCTCCCCCGCACCGCACTCGGCGCCGGGGCTCCATACCGGGCATGCCGCCACCCAGGCCGCCCTCGACGGCACCGTCGCGGCGGGCGCTCCCGGTGTACAGGCTCAGGCGCAGGTGGGCGGGGACACCTGGTTCGGTGCTGCGGGCACCGCGGATCTGTCGTCCGGGCGTCCGTTCCGCCCCGGTGACGAGTTCCGGATCGGCAGCATCACCAAATCGTTCGTCGCGACGGTGCTGCTGCAGCTGGAAGCCGAGAAGAAGCTGAGCCTGGACGACACGATGGACCGGCTGCTGCCGGGCGTGGTCCAGGGGAACGGCAACGACGGCCGGCACATCACGCTCCGTCAGGTGCTCAACCACACCAGCGGTCTCTTCAACTACACGGAAGACTCCGCGGTCCGGACCCGGATGGGCGGTCAGGGATTCCTCGACCACCGCTATGAGACATACCGGCCGCAGCAGATCGTCGCGATCGCCCTCGCCCATCCGCCGAACTTCGCACCGGGCACGTCCTGGAGCTACTCCAACACCAACTACATAGTCGCCGGCATGGTGGTGCAGAAGGTGACCGGCCATTCCTACGCCCAGGAGATCGAACGGCGGATCCTGCGGCCGCTGGGACTGCGCTCGACCAGCGTTCCCGGCACCTCGCCCACGATTCCCGGACGCCACGGCCGCGCCTACTCCGTGCTCTTCGCCCAGACACCCGACCGGCTCTACGACGTCACCGAGTTCAATCCGTCGCTGGCCGGCTCTGCGGGCGAGATGATCTCCACGACCGCGGACCTGAACCGCTTCTTCAGCGCTCTTCTGCGCGGCCGGCTGCTCCCCGCCCACCAGCTCGACGAGATGCTCACCACGGTGTCGACCGGCCCGGACACCCCCGATCTCCGGTACGGCCTGGCCATGATGTCCGTACGGCTGCCCTGCGGGGTGACCGTCTGGGGCCATGACGGCGGGATCTTCGGTTCCTCCTCGTCCGCAGCCACCACCCGCGACGGGCGGCACAGCCTGTCCTCCAACGTCAACGCGGACTGGGTCGAGAGCCCGGTCGCTCCCGTGGTGCCGGAGTTCTGCCCGTCCTCTTCCGCCACCTCCCCGACCACCGCATCACCCGCCACCGCTTTCCGGACCACCCTCGCCCGGACCACGGGCTTCTGACGGCACACCGGTCCTGGTCCCGGTCACGCGACGGCGTGACCGGGACCGGGACCGGGACCGGGACCGGGACCGGGTTCGGGACCGGGCCGTTCAGGCGCGCCGGGGTGGGCGCGGGCTCCGGCTGCGACCTGCGGATTCCGCCCCTAGGCTCGGTCCATGGACACGCCTGCGGCCCACCCAGGACGGCTCGGCTCCGTAGTCATGGACGGTGAGCTCCCGCGCCGCGAAGACCTCGGCATCGTCTTCGACGAGCTCGACCACCAGATGGCCACCCAGGCGTATCTGTGGGCGCTGCCCCTGGTCTCGTACGCGCAGTGGCAGCGGGTGCACACCGACGAGTTCGGGGCGGGACCCAGCGATCTGGTCCACTACGAGAGCTATCGCGACCGGCTGGGCCTGCTGACCGCCAACGCCACCACTCCCTACGTCCTCGGCTTCATCGACCTCGGCATCACCGGACCGCTCGTGGTGGACCTGCCGGCCGGGCCCACGGCGGGCGGCGTGTCCGACTTCTGGCAGCGCGAGATCGGCGCGATGGGTGAGATGGGCCCCGACCAGGGCGAGGGCGGGCGCTATCTCATCGTCCCCCCGGGCCAGGAGGTGCCCGACGACGCCGACGGCTACCACGTCCTCACCGCGACGGGCATGAACGTGATGTTCGGCTTCCGCACCCTGGGGACCGACGCCGCGCAGGCCCAGCAGCTGGTGGACGCCGTAGGGCTCTACCCCTACGCGCACCGCGACGCGCCCCCGCCGACCAGAGTGCTATCGCCTGCCGGCCGGACGTGGTCCGGTGTCCAGCCGAGGGGGCTGGAGTACTGGGAGCGGCTGCACGAGATCTACCAGTCCGAGATCGTCGACGAACGCGACCGCTTCTTCCTCGCCATGCTCCGGCAGCTGGGCATCGAGCAGGACAAGCTCTTCACCCCGGACGAGCGGATGACACGCATTCTCACCGAGGCTTCGGCGGCCGGCGAGCTGATGGCGCAGGCGAACGCGTTCGCCAAGCGGTTCCCCGGCTCCCTCCATTGGCCCGACCGGCAGTGGGACCTCGTCCTCATGCTCGACCGCTCCGACCAACGCGCCGCCGGCTACGACCAGCTGCTGGAGCGGACGGCCTGGTTCTACGAGGCGGTCAGCTTCTCCGCGGCCATGAAGAGCCGGACCCCTGGGCTCGGCCAGGCCTACCTGGGCACCTACACCGACGCGAACGGCCGCTGGCTCGACGGCGCCCGCCGGTACACCCTCCGCGTGCCCGCCGACCCGCCCGCGAAGCTGTTCTGGTCGGCGACGGTCTACTCCGCCGACACCCGCTGTCTGATCGACAACCCACAGGAGCGCGGCGACCGCGGATCGCGCGACCCCGAGCTCGAGTACAACGAGGACGGATCGGTCGACCTGCACTTCGGACCGGAGGCCTCGGCCGGCCGCGAATCCAACTGGGTACAGACCGTCCCCGGCCGCCACTGGTTCTGCTACTTCCGCCTCTACGGCCCCCTGGAGCCGTACTTCGACCACACCTGGAAGCTCAACGACATCCGCGCCGATTGAGATCTCCGACCGGCATCCCTGGCTGAGGCCCATCAGGGCGTCAGAAGGAGGAGCTGGTCGTCAGGTAAGACCGGTAACTGATGACGGCGGGGATGGGCACATTGAGCTTCCCGGCCGTCGTGGTCAGGGTCTCCTCCTGCCCGAGCACCTGGCCGGTGCCGGCGCTGACGATGAAGGTGTATCGGCATCAGCCCGGATCATTACGGCCCGACCGGGCCGTGGTCGACGTCAGCCCTCGTCGACCTCGTCCGCGGTGTCCGGCCCACGGAACTCCGCCAGCGACTCGGTGAGCCACTCGATCCAGAACGTCTCCAGCCCGATCCCCGCGCGCAGCACCAGATGCCGCAATCGGTCCTCGCCGCTGGGGTCCCCGGCGGCGAAGTCACGTTCCTCGATCGCGGTGTACTCGGCCAACTGCCGCCGGTGGTCCGCGAGATGACGTTCCAGCTCGGGTTCGAGGCCGTCCCGGCCGACGACCGCCGCCGCGCGCAGGCGCAGCAGCAGGGCGTCGCGGATCGGCTTGGGATCCTGGCTGGTGGCCACCCAGGTGGTCAGTTCCGCACGGCCCGCGGGCAGCACCTCGTACTCGCGCTTCTGGCCACGCGACGGCGACTGGGCGAGTGCGTGAATGAGGCCGCCCTGCTCCAGCTTTCCCAGCTCGCGGTAGATCTGCTGGTGGGTGGCCGACCAGAAGAAGCCGATCGAGCGGTCGAACCGACGCGTCAGCTCCAGCCCCGAGGACGGCTTCTCCAGCAGAGCGGTGAGGATGGCGTGCGGCAGCGACATGGTCTTACGGCGCCTCTCTGGGACCCGGTCGTCCGGCCGGGGCATCCCGGCCGGACGATGGACGTACTGGGAGGCATCCTAGGATCGGCGCCGCCGGCGCGCCGTCAGAGCGCCGCCGCCAGCTCGGTGCCCTGGCGGATCGCGCGCTTCGCGTCGAGTTCGGCGGCGACGTCGGCGCCGCCGATGAGGTGCGCCGAGTGCCCCGCCTCGCGCAGCGCCTCGTACAGGTCTCGGCGCGGCTCCTGGCCGGTGCAGAGCACGACGGTGTCGACGCCGAGGACCTCGCTCCTGCCGTCGACCGTCACATGGAGGCCGGCGTCGTCGATGCTGTGGTAGGTGGCGCCGGCGACCATCGTGACGCCGCGGTGCCGCAGTTCGGTGCGGTGGATCCAGCCGGTGGTCTTGCCCAGCCCCGCGCCGACCTTGCTCTCCTTGCGCTGCAACAGGTGCAGGCTGCGCGGCGAGGTGGCCCGCTCGGGCTTGCGCACTCCGCCCCGCGTCTCGTAGCCGGGGTCGATCCCCCACTGGCGGAAGAACGCCTCGGGGTCGAGGCTCGCCGCGTCGCCGCCGTCGCTGAGGAACTCCGCCACGTCGAAGCCGATACCGCCGGCGCCGAGGATCGCGACGGACTGCCCGACGTGGGCCCCGTCGCGCAGCACGTCCAGGTAGCTGAGGACGCTGGGGTGGCCGACTCCCTCGATGTCCGGGGTGCGGGGGACGACGCCGGTGGCGAGCACGATCTCGTCGAACCCTTCGGCGGTGAGGGTGTCGACGGTGACGGTGGTCTTCAGCCGGACGTCGACGCCGTGGAGCTCCAGCTGCTCGCGGTAGTAGCGCAGCGTCTCGTTGAACTCCTCCTTGCCCGGGACCTTGCGGGCGATGTTGAGCTGTCCGCCGATCTCGGTCGCGCCGTCGAAGAGGGTGACCGCGTGCCCGCGTTCGGCGGCCGAGACCGCGAAGGCGAGTCCGGCCGGCCCCGCGCCGACCACCCCGACGCTCTTGCGGCGCCTGGTCGGCTGCAGGATCAGCTCGGTCTCGTTGCAGGCGCGGGGGTTGACCAGGCAGGACGTGATCTTCCCGCTGAACGTGTGGTCCAGGCAGGCCTGGTTGCACCCGATGCAGGTGTTGATGGTGGCCGACTGCCCGCGCCGGGCCTTGGCGACGAAGTCGGGGTCGGCCAGCAGCGGGCGGGCCAGCGACACCATGTCCGCGCAGCCTTCGGCGAGCAACTGCTCTGCCAGTTCAGGGGTGTTGATCCGGTTGCTGGTCACCAGGGGGATGCCCACGGAGCCCATGACCTTCTTCGTCACCCAGGTGAAGGCGCCGCGCGGGACGGAGGTCGCGATCGTCGGGATACGTGCTTCGTGCCAACCGATGCCGGTGTTGATGATGGTCGCGCCGGCCGCCTCGATCTCCTGGGCGAGAGTGATCACTTCCGCGAGGGTGGATCCGCCCGGTATGAGGTCGAGCATCGAGAGCCGGTAGATGAGGATGAAGTCCGGGCCGACCCGCTCGCGGACCCGGCGCACGATCTCGACCGGGAAGCGGATCCGGTTCCGGTACTCGCCGCCCCAGCGGTCCTGCCGCTGGTTGGTGGGTGCCGCGATGAACTCGTTGAGCAGATATCCCTCGGACCCCATGATCTCGACGCCGTCGTAGCCGGCGAGCTGCGCGAGCGCGGCCGCCCGTACGAAGTCCTCGACGGTCTGCTCGACCTCGTCCTCGGTCAGCGCGTGGGGGGTGAAGCCGCTGATGGGCGCCTGGAGGGCGCTGGGCGCGACGAGATCGGCATGGTGCGCGTACCGGCCGAAGTGCAGGATCTGCATCGCGATCTTCGCGCCCTCGCGGTGCACGGCCGCGGTCACCGCGGTGTGCTGCTCCGCCTCGGCCTCCGTCGTCAGCTTCGCACCGCCCTCGTACGGGCGCCCCGCGTCGTTGGGGGCGATCCCGCCGGTGACCATGAGGCCGACGCCGCCACGGGCGCGGGTGGCGTAGAACTCGGCCATCCGCTCGAAGCCGCGGGGCGCCTCCTCCAGACCGACGTGCATCGAACCCATCAGCACCCGGTTGGGCAGGGTGGTGAAGCCCAGGTCCAGCGGGCTCAGCAGGTGGGGGTAGTCGCTCATCAGGGGGCCTCCTCGCGCGAACTCTTAGCGCAAGTTCTAGACGAGTCGAGCCGATTATGCAACAAGTTGCATAGGGGGGCGGCCACCGACAGTCCCTAGGCGGGAGCATCCTCCGTCCGCTCCGGCAGCGCGGCGCGGGCCTGCCGGACCAGGGCGCGGGCCGCCGGGCCCGACGGCCCCTCCGCGCGCCAGGCGAGGGCGAGGCGCCCGCGCAGCTTCGGCCGGACCAGGTTCACCGCGTGCAGTTCACCCGGGTAGGAACGGGCGAGCGACTCGGGCAGGATCGCCACGCCCAGCCCCCGGATGGCGAACTGCGCGAGGACGGTGGGATCCGCCGCCTCGAACGCGATCCGCGGCCGGAAGCCCGCCGCCGCACAGGCGAGGTCGACCACGGTGCGCAGCCCGGTGCCGCGCGGCAGGCACATCAGGGGACGGCCGGCGAGGGCGTCGAGCGTGATCGAGGTCCGGGCGGCCAGCGGATCGCCGGGGGCGACGGCGACGACGAACGGCTCGTCGACGACGACCTGCACCCCGATCCCCGGCGGGAGCTCGCCCGCCAGGCTGACGACCGCAACGTCCAGCCGCCCGGTGAGCAGCGCCTGGAGCAGGTTGTCCGAGGTGTCCTCGATGAGGCCGATCTCCACCGCGGGGTGGCTGTGATGGAAGTCGGCCAGCAGCCCGGCCAGGTCGACGGCCTGCCCGAGCGAGGTCACGGTGCCGACCGCGACATGCCCGCGGACCAGGCCGGCCAGTTCTTCGACGGCCTGCCGGGCGCCGGCGACGGCGGCGAGCGCCGCCCGCGCGTACGGCAGCACCGCGGCGCCCACGTCGGTGGGCCGGACCGTGCGGCCGGAACGGTCCAGCAGGTCCTGTCCCAACTCCCGTTCCAACTGCCGGATCTGGGCGCTCACCCCGGGCTGCGCCACATGGAGCTTGGCCGCGGCCTTGGTGAAACTCGCCTCTTCGGTGACCGTCACGAGGTATTCCAGCTGGCGCAGTTCCATAACCCGGAACGCTAGCAGTAGCACCGTCCAGACTCATGGCTTATGGACTCCTCCGACAAGAAGATACGTCTGGACAAAAATATTTGTCGGTGAGAGCCTGGAGCCATGTTGGACGTGACAGTGATCGAGGACCCGGCAGCCGCCGAGGTCTCGCTTGCGCCGATAAGGGCCCGGCTCCTCGCCGAGCTGATGGAGCCCGCCTCGGCGACCATGCTTGCGGCCCGGGTCGGCCTGCCCCGGCAGAAGGTGAACTACCACCTCAAGGCGCTGGAGCGGCACGGCCTGATCGAGCTGGTCGATGAGCGCAGGAAGGGCAATGTGACCGAGCGGATGATGCGCGCGACGGCGGCGTCGTACGTGATCTCGCCGCTCGCGCTGGCCGCGGTGCAGCCCGATCCGGCCCGCTCCCGTGACCAGTTCTCCGCCCGCTGGCTGCTCGCGGTCGCCGCGCGCCTGGTGCGTGACGTCGGCACGCTGCTCACGGGCGCGGCCAAGGCTCGCCGGCCGCTCGCGACCTTCGCGCTGGACGGCGAGGTGCGCTTCGCCTCCGCCGCCGACCGGGCGGCGTTCATCGAGGAACTGGCGGCCGGAGTCGGCGCGCTGGTTCTGAAGTATCACGACGCGTCGGCGGAGGGCGGCCGGGACCACCGTGTGGTCGTCGCCGTCCACCCGACCGTCAAGATGCCGGCGGTCGGCCCGGCCGAGTCGCTGCCCGCCGCGGACGAACGCACCACGGCCGCATCCCCCACCGACAAGCCCGTATAGCCCGCATAACCCGTACAAGGAGTCACCATGTCCAAGGAATTCGAGATCATCCGGGAGTTCGAGGTCCAGGCGACCCCCGAGCAGGTCTGGGAAGCGCTCACCGAAGGTACGGCCGGCTGGCTGTGGCCGATGGAGTACGAGCACCGCGAGGGCGGCGCGGCCCCGTTCGGCGGCACCGTGACCGCCTGGGATCCGCCGCACCGGCTCACCGGCCGGGTGGAGAGCCCGGAGGGCGTGGAGAACCAGACGTTCAATCAGCTGGACCACGTCATCGAACCGCGTGAGGGCGGCCGCGCCTGGGTGCGCTATGTGCACAGCGGCATCTTCGTCGACGACTGGGACAACCAGTACGACGGCGCCAGCAAGCACACGGACTTCTATCTGCACACGCTGCGGCAGTACCTCGAGCACTTCCCCGGACTGACCCCGGTCTACGCCGCGGTCGAGGGCCCGACGGCGTCCGGTGCGCCGGACGCGTTCACCGTGCTCGGCAGGGCGCTGGGGCTGCCCGACGACGCGGCGGCTGGCACCGCGGTACGGGTCGGGCTGCCCGGCCCCGACGCGGTCGACGCCGTGATCGACTACCGCAACCAGTACTTCATCGGCCTGCGCACCGCCGATTCGCTCTACCGCTTCTTCGGCAGGAACGCCTTCGGCGGAACGGTCGGTGTCGTGGTGCACCGGTTCGGCACCGGCCATGACGCCGACGCCGAACCGGGCGTGAAGGGGACCGAAGCCACCTGGCAGAACTGGATCGACGGAGTGTTCGCCTGACGGCCTCCGGTGAACGCGCCGGAATGAGCCGCCAGCCGCCCTCAGGACCCGTAGACCTGGAACCGGGATGAGCCGTCAGCCGGCCCTCAGGACCCGTAGACCTGGAATTCGGCGACCTGCCCGGCCGGCCACCCCGTGTTGGCGGTGAAGCTGAGCCGCAGATAGCGGACGGTCGCGGTGGCCGCGAAGGTGATGGTGGCCTTGTTGCCGGTGGCCGGGTCGAAGGTGTAGCCCGCCGGGCCGGCCACCGTGGCGAAGTTCGAACCGTCGGTGCTGCCCAGGACGGAGAGCGTCTGGGTCCTGGCTCCCCAGGCGGTGGCCGGCGGCACGGACAGAACGACGCGCTTGGCGCCGGTCGCGGCACCGAGATCGACCTGGAGCCACTGCGGGAACGCGTTGTTGGCGCTCTCCCAGTAGCTGTTGGCGTCACCGTCGACGGCGTTGCCCGAACCGTAGCCCTGCGTGTGGCTGCTCTCCGACGTCGGCCGGTGCAGCGCCAGGTTGGTGTCGACGGGAGGGGGCCCGCCGCTGGTGACCGGGGCGGTCGGGCGGACCGGGGTCAGCGCGAGCTGCCCCTTGAGCATTCTGCCGCCGTCGGCCGTGAGCCGCAGATAGTAGTCCGCCGAGCAGGCCGTCCCGTCCTCGTCCAGCCCCAGCAGGCCGGAGCCGACCGGGACGGTCGCCGACGTCTCGGCCGTCTTGGCGATCTGGTTGCCCTCGTTGTACTCGTCGAACATCGAAATGTAGATGCCCTGGGCGCCCGCCCGGACCACGTTGTAGAACTGCCGCCACATGAAGTCGCCGTGCGCCCGCTGCCGTCCGCCGACGTCGCCGGGGAGCACGCACGGTTGGTAGTCGATGCCGTGGGCGTTGCAGTCGGCCTGGTCGGGCACGGTGCACAGGTCGTAGAAGTGGTCGGAGTCGCCCGCGTTGCCGATCCGGCCCACCATCCACGGGGAGAGCATGTGGAAGGCGCGGTAGACGTCGAGGTACCCGGGCTTTGAGTCGTTGACCCCGGTCCGCCAGTACGTCGGGACGCCGCCCATGACGTAACAGCCCTGGCTCTTGAACCAGTTGACGACGTCGAGGCAGGCCGCCGGGGACCAGGGGTGGTTGTCGTCGGCGAAGCCGAAGCCCCAGATGCCCACGACCGGCTTGCCGTTCTGCCGCGCGTACGCGGCGGAGGACGTCAGCGCCGACATCTTGGCGGTCCAGTCGGCCTTGATCTCCGGCTGCATGTTCGCCCAGCCGCTGACGTCGTACATCACGTAGAACTTGCGGTCGTTGGCCTCCGCGGCAGCCCTGACCTTGACGGCCATCGCGTCGCGGGTGGCGCCCTCGCCGCCGTTCGGGTTGAACCGCTGCAGGGCCGCGGTGTCACAGCCGTTCTGCCGCATCGACAGGAAGTGGGCGTTGACCGTCTGCTGGTCGTAGGAGGAGAAGAGCGTCGCGGGCTGCCCGTTGCCGAGGTTGCCGTAGGCGGTCCGGTAGGCGCCCGTGTAGTCCCGCATGTCGGGCCATGCCCTGATCGCGTTGTTGGACGGGGACGGCGGCTGGGACCAGTTCTGGCTCCAGTGCCACCAGCCGTTGATGGGCGCTCCGTCACCGGGGGCGGCGAACCAGCCCTGATAGCCGACGGTGATCTTCCCGACCACGTCTCCTGGAGGGCTCGCGGCAACGGCCGCCGCCCCGAGCGTCCCGGTGGCCGGCAGGGCGCCGAGGGCGACTCCCGCCGTCACCGATCCGATGAACACCCGGCGTGAGATCCCCATGTGGACTCCTCCCGTTGTGCACGGTTGCGCGCCGTTGACCGGTCAGCGGCAGATCGTAGCCACGGCGAAACACTGCCGCAATAGAGCACGCAGGATGAGCAATATATGTGAAGAGATCTGCAAATTAGGCCCACTTGCAGCTCGCAACGGGTGGAGTGCAGCATTCCGTCCAGCGTTTACCCCTCGACCGCCCCACCGGTCCCTGCCGGACCACTCGGTTCCGGACACCCACAAGCCGATCTTGCGGGGGCGTAGACGTGGCTGTAGCACGTCTGTAACACTCTGCTAACCCAACGCAAATTCATTGCAGAGTGATGTTCATTCCTTACCATTCTCCGCAACTTCGACGGCGAGAGCGTGGCCGTGGCCTCACTCGCCCCCCATTCCTGACACTCCGGACGAGAGACAGAGGAACGCAGTGAGATCGAAGCGGATACCCAAGCTGGTCGCGGGCTCGCTCGCGGCCAGTCTGATGCTTCTCGGCGGGCCGGTGCTCCGGGCCGCGGCGGCCGAGGCCGCCCCCAATGTGGCGGCGGGGAAGACGGCCTCGGCCAGCGCCTCCAGCGGCGGCAGCACGGCCGGAAACCTCAACGACGGTGACCAGTCCACGTACTGGGAGGGCAACGGCAGCGCCCTCCCGCAGTGGGCGCAGGTCGACCTCGGGCGCAGCAGAACCATTGACCAGGTGACTCTTAAGGTCCCGGCCGGCTGGTCGAGTCGCACCCAGACGCTCGCCGTGCAGGGCAGCGCGGACGGCACGAGCTACGAGACGATCGTCAGTTCCGCCAAGTACGTCTTCGCTCCCAGCTCCGGCAACGCCGTGAAGATCACGTTCCCGGCGGCCAACACCCGTTTCGTCCGCGTCGCCGTCACGGCGAACACCGCCAAGCCGGCCGCTCAGATCTCCGAACTGCAGGTCTCGGAGGCGGCGGCCTCGACCGTCAACCTCGCCATCTCCAAGACCACCACGGCGAGCAGCTCCAACTCCCCCTACGTGGCGGGCAACGCCAACGACAGCAACCAGGCCAGCTACTGGGAGAGCAACAACAACGCCTTCCCGCAGTGGATCCAGGCCGACCTGGGCGCCACCGTCGGCGTGAACCAGCTGGTGCTGAAGCTGCCGGCCGGGTGGGAGACCAGGACCCAGACGCTGTCGGTCCAGGGCAGCACCAACGGCTCGTCCTTCACCGACATCGCCGCGTCCAAGGGCTATGTCTTCAATCCGTCCGCCGGTAACACCGTGACGGTCGACTTCAACACGATCAACACCCGGTACGTACGGCTGAACATCACCGCCAACACCGCCTGGCCCGCGGCCCAGCTGTCCGAGTTCGAGCTGTACGGACCGACGACGGGTGACACGCAGGCGCCGACCGCGCCGACGGGCCTGGCCTACACACAGCCGGCGTCCGGCCAGATCAAGCTGACCTGGAACGCCTCGACGGACAACGTCGGCGTCACCGGCTACGACGTGTACGCCAACAACGTGCTGCGCACCAGCGTGGCCGGAAACGTACTCACCTACACCGACAGCCAGCCCGACTCCGCGACCGTGGCCTACTACGTCAAGGCCAAGGACGCGGCCGGCAACGAGTCCGGCAACAGCAACACCGTCACCCGCACGGGGACCGGTGGCGGCGGCTCGAACCTGGCGGTCGGCAAGGACATCACCGCCTCGTCCACCATCCAGAACTTCGTCGCCACGAACGCGAACGACAACAACGTGGCGACCTACTGGGAGGCGAACGGCGGCAGCTACCCGAACACGCTGACCGTCGCACTGGGCTCCAACGCCGACGTCAACTCGGTCGTGGTGAAGCTCAACCCTGACGGCGCCTGGTCGACGCGCACCCAGACCATCCAGGTCCTCGGACGTGAGCAGAGCTCCTCGACCTTCACCAGCCTGACCTCACCGACCGTCTACACGTTCAACCCGGCCTCGGGCAACACGGTGACGATCCCGGTCGGCGGACGGGTCGCGGACGTCCAGCTCAAGATCACATCCAACTCCGGCGCGGGCGGCGGCCAGGTCGCCGAGTTCCAGGTGATCGGCACACCGGCTCCCAACCCGGACCTGACCGTGTCGGCACTCACCGCCTCGCCCGCCTCGCCGGTCGAGACGGACCCGATCACACTGTCCGCGACGGTCAAGAACATCGGCCCCGCGGCCGCCGGCGCGACCAACGTCAACCTCTACCTCGGCACCACGCTCGCCGGTACCGCGCCGGTGGCCGCACTCGCGGCCGGGGCGTCCGCCACCGTCTCCGCCAACATCGGCGTACGCAACGCGGGCTCCTACCCGCTGAGCGCCAAGGTCGACGAGGCCAACACGGTCATCGAGCAGAACGAGGCGAACAACAGCTTCAGCAGCCCGAGCCCGCTGGTCGTCACCCCGGTGGCCAGCTCCGACCTGATCGCGTCGCCCGTCAGCTGGACCCCGGGCAACCCGGCGGCCGGCAACACGGTGACCTTCTCCGTGGCCATCAAGAACCAGGGCACCGTGGCCTCCGCGAGCGGCGCCCACGGCATCACCCTGACGGTCACCGACACCACGTCCGGATCCGTCGTCAAGACGCTGACCGGGGCGTACAACGGGGCGATCGCGGCCGGCGCCACGGCGAGCCCGGTCAACCTGGGCACGTGGACGGCCGGCAACGGCAAGTACAGCGTCAAAACCGTCCTGGCCAACGACGCCAACGAGCTGCCGGTCAAGCAGGCCAACAACACCAGCACCCAGTCGCTGTTCGTCGGACGCGGCGCCAACATGCCGTACGACATGTACGAGGCCGAGGACGGCGTCCTCGGTGGCGGCGCGGCAGTCGTCGGACCGAACCGGACCGTCGGCGACGTGGCCGGCGAGGCATCCGGCCGCAAGGCCGTCACCCTGAACTCGACCGGCTCATCCGTCGAGTTCACCACCAAGGCCAGCACCAACACCCTGGTCACCCGCTTCTCCATCCCGGACGCCGCGGGCGGCGACGGCATCAACTCCACCCTGGACATCTACGTCAACGGCAGCTTCCTCAAGGCCATCGACCTGACGTCCAAGTACGCCTGGCTGTACGGCAACGAGACAGGTCCCGGCAACTCGCCCGGCGCCGGCGGCCCGCGGCACATCTACGACGAGGCCAACATCATGCTCGGGACGACCGTCCCGGCCGGAGCGAAGATCAAGCTCCAGAAGGATGCCGCCAACACCAGCACCTACGCGATCGACTTCATCAACCTCGAGCAGGCCACCGCTATCGCCAACCCGGACCCCGCCAAGTACACGGTGCCGGCGGGCGTCACGCATCAGGACGTCCAGAACGCGCTCGACAAGGTCCGGATGGACACCACGGGCACCCTGGTCGGCGTCTACCTGCCCCCGGGCGAGTACCAGACGGCCAGCAAGTTCCAGGTGTACGGCAAGGCTGTGAAGGTGGTCGGCGCCGGTCCCTGGTTCACCCGGTTCAACGCGCCCTCGACCCAGGCCAACACCGACATCGGTTTCCGGGCGGAGGCCTCCGCGAACGGCTCCTCGTTCTCGGGCTTCGCCTACTTCGGGAACTACACGTCGCGGATCGACGGCCCGGGCAAGGTGTTCGACTTCTCCAACGTCGCCAACATCTCCATCGACAACGTCTGGAACGAGCACACGGTGTGCCTGTACTGGGGCGCCAACACCGACAACATCTCCATCACGAACAGCCGTATCCGTGACACGTTCGCCGACGGCATCAACATGACGAACGGCAGCACGGACAACCACCTCAACAACATCGAGGCCAGGTCGACGGGCGACGACAGCTTCGCGCTCTTCTCCGCCATCGACGCCGGCGGGGCGGACGAGAAGAACAACGTCTTCGAGAACCTGACGTCGATCCTGACCTGGCGCGCCGCCGGTGTCGCGGTCTACGGCGGCTTCGCCAACACCTTCAGGAACATCTATATCGCCGACACCCTGGTCTACTCGGGCATCACGATCAGCTCGCTGGACTTCGGCTACCCGATGAACGGCTTCGGCACCGACCCGACCAACCTGCAGAACATCTCGATCGTGCGGGCCGGCGGGCACTTCTGGGGCAGTCAGGTCTTCCCGGCCATCTGGGTCTTCTCGGCCTCGAAGATCTTCCAGGGCATCCGCGTCAGTGATGTGGACATCGTGGATCCGACCTACAGCGGCATCATGTTCCAGACGAACTATGTCGGCGGACAGCCGCAGTTCCCGGTGAAGGACACCATCTTCACCAACATCTCCATCACCGGCGCCCATAAGAGCGGCGACGCCTTCGACGCCAAGTCCGGCTACGGCATCTGGGCCAATGAACTGCCCGAGCCCGGCCAGGGCCCGGCCGTCGGCACCGTCACCTTCAACAACCTTCGGATGAGCGACAACTTCCAGAACATCAAGAACACCACCTCGACCTTCACCATCGTCCAGAACCCGTAAGGAGCAGAGAGCCAGTCAGCTGGACGCGAGTGCCGCCGGGAGACCTGACCGCTCCCGGCGGCACTCGTGTGTGCGGGTGGGGATGTTGCGGCGATCCGGCCCCGGAGCTGCGGACTCCGGGGTGACAATGCTGTGATCCACTCTCGAAGGAGCTGACCATGTCGTACCCGGAGCCCCGCTACCTCGGGGACAAGGGTGAGATCAACGCGGTGTTCCGGCCCTCGGACACCGAGGCGGAACTGACCTCCGCCTCGGGGAACCGCACCCACTACCTCGCGACGCACGCCACCACGGGGGGTGAGTTCGGGCTCTACAAGGTGGACATGGGCCCGAAGTCGCCCGGCCCGAAGACTCACTTCCACAAGTCGATCTCGGAGTCCTTCTTCGTGCTCTCCGGCGAAGTGGGCCTGTACAACGGCGAGAAATGGATCACGGCCGGCGCCGGTGACTTCCTGTACGTCCCGGTCGGCGGGCTGCACGCGTTCAAGAACGACTCCGACGAGCCCTCGTCCATGCTGCTGCTCTTCTCCCCCGGCGCTCCACGCGAGGAGTACTTCGAGCGGGTCGCGGAGATGGCGCAGCGCGGCGGCCAGGAGTTCGCGGACTTCCTGGTCCGGCACGACAGTTTCTTCGTCGACGAGGAGGAGCCCACCCGCTAGGGACTGTCCGGCCCTTCGGTGGGATCAGAGCGATTCGAGGCGCCGTTCCGCCGAGTCGCGGGCCGTGTCCCTGCGGTCGTAGACCTCGCAGACGGGGTGCCGGTCCGGCGTCATGGAGTGGTCCACCTCCCAGAGGCTGATCTCCTCGCCGCCCGGGAGCAGGAACGCGTGCTCGTACAGGGTCCAGCCGGCGCAGCGCTCTTCGATCATCCTGCTGTTGTTGCCCGCGAACGCTATGTCGTGGCCGACGGCGGAGAGCACCCGCAGGCGGACCGTTTCGCCGGGGAGGTCGGGGTTGACCGCCCGGCGCAGCAGCCGCACCGCGTGGTCGGCGGAGTCGGCCGCCTCGTACCTCCGCCGGCGGCGTGTGGCGGAGGGCGTGAAGTGCAGGTCGAACCGGCTCTCCGGCGGGTCCCCGAGAGCACGGCTGTGCTCCAGGTCGCCGAACCGGATGTCCACCGCCAGCTCGGCCGAGAGCAGTGCCGGCTCGTCCGCGAACACCTCGTGGACCAGGTGTTCGCGGGGGCCGGTGTCGTGCTCCAGCTCCCAGAGGACCGGCGTCGTGCCGTCCGGCAGCAGGAAGACATGCCGCAGGGTGCGGCGGCTGAGCAGCCGGCCGGGCTCCCTGCTGCAGCGGTTCGAGACCAGCTCGGTGCGGTGCACGATGGCGGTGCGCAGCCGTGCGAGCAGTGCCGCGGTGACCGGTGCCGGCCGGCCCGCGCGGGCCAGTAACCCGTCGAGGTGGTCGGACGGGGTCCGGTCGTTGAAGTCGTCTCGCGGCATGGTGGGTTCCGGGTAGGTCATGTGGCCCTCTTGATGATCACGTCCCTGCCGTTCAGGCGCTCAGAGTAGTGGTCCATACACACTCTGTGCCAGTGGTTGTGCGATGTTCGTACCCACTCCGGAGAAGGTCGCGGTCAGGGCGCGCGGTGCCCACCGCATGACGCCGGGTCAGCGCCCCTCGTTACTGGGCCGATCGTGGGCCGACGCAGGCGGGCGGGTGTTTCTCCCCGCCGTTGCGGTTAGGCCGACCAGCGAAAGGTTAAAGCGTATTAAATTACTCATAACGTGACCGTTCCGGCGTGACGCGATCCGCACGGAACGGCCGGGAGAAGGAGCGTCATGACGCAAGGGGCGGGCGGACAGATCACGGACCTTCACGAAACGACGGAGCACGGTGACATCGCCGGTGACGACGTGGCCGCGAACGGTGCCCGCCGACGGCGTCTGCTGCCGTGGAAGCACAAGCGGGATCTGACGCCCGCCCAGCTGCGCCGGAGACAGGCCGTCACCCGGGGCAGCCTCGCCGTCGGGCTGGTGTGTGTCGGCACGGTGGGCTGGTCGGTGGGGCAGGCCCTCACCTACCCGGGCAAGGACAGCGTGATGGCGCGGCTCGCCGAATGGAGCCGCGACCACCGGATGGGCGTGGTGGTCGACAAGCTGGAGGACCTCCAGTACCAGCTCGACCCGCCGGAGGTCGGCGGCACGCTGCCGCCCGACGCGCTGGCCCGTATGAAGGCGACCACTCCCGCGACCGCCCATCAACCAGGGCTGCCGCTGCGCGAGCCGATGGAGCCCGTCGTCAGCCCCGGGCTGCCGGGCGAGGGCGTCTGGCGCGCGGTGGCCAGCTCCCACGGGCTGCCGATCGTGCAGGCGACGTATGTCCGCCCCGACGACGCACACACCTCGTACCAGGCGGCGATCGCCTGGATCAGCGCGAAGCACGCGCGCTTCCAGCTCCACCCGGGCTTCCGCGAGCCGGGCGGGACCTTCTCCGTTCCGCCGACCATTCCCCCTGGCCAGCGCACCGGACTCGTCGCGACCTGGAACGGTGGTTTCCGGGTCACCGACGGCGGGTCGAACGGCGGCTTCTACCTCAACGGCCGGACCGCCGGCGAACTGCGGGACGGCGCCGCCTCCGAGGTCTTCTACCGCGACGGCTCCATCAGGATCGGTGTGTGGGGCCGCGACGTCTCCATGACTCCGGATGTCGTCGGCGTCCGGCAGTGCCTGGAGCTGATGGTCGACAGCGGCCAGGTCGTACCGGACATCGGCAACGACTCCAAGTGGGGCGTCACCGACCAGAGCAGGATGTACGTGGAGCGGTCCGGTGTGGGGGTCACCTCCTCGGGCGACATCATCATGGTCGTCGGACAGGCGCTGACCGCCCGCACGCTGGCGGATCTGATGCAGCGGGCCGGCGCGGTCCGTGCCATGCCGCTGGACATGAACCGCGCCTGGCCCTCCTTCATGGCCTACAACGGCAGCCGCAACCCGGCCAACCCCACCCCCACCAATCTCCTCGACTTCGAGAACCCGGCGGACCGCTACTACGTCAAGGCGACGCGCGACTTCGTGGCCGTCTACGGCAGGTAACTCACGCCGTCCCGCGCGCCCCGCGTCACCGGGCTGCCGGTGCCTCCTCGTCCCCGCCGGCCGGCAGCCCGCCGGCGCGGATGACCTCGGCATACCATCGCGCGCTGTCCTTCAGGGTGCGCTGCTGGCTGGCGAAGTCGACGTGAACCATGCCGAAACGCTTGCTGTATCCGTACGCCCATTCGAAGTTGTCCAGCAGCGACCAGAGGAAGAAGCCGCGGATGTCCGCGCCTTCGGCGATGGCCCGGTGGACAGCGGCGAGGTGGGCACGCAGGTAGGAGATGCGCTCCGGGTCGTGGACGTCGCCCGACGGGTCCCGGTAGTCGTCGTACGCGGCGCCGTTCTCCGTGATGAGGATGGGCACGTCGGGCAGTTCGGCGCGCAGCCGCGTGAGGATCTCGTGCAGCCCGCCCGCGTCCACCGGCCAGTCCATCGCGGTGCGCGGGCCGGGAGCGGCCACGAACCGGGCGTGCTTCTCGGCCCCCGGCCAGGCCGACGGGATGGCGCTGGTGCCGACGGCGACGACGGTGGGGGTGTAGTAGTTCAGGCCGAGCGAGTCGAGCGGCCGGGAGATCGCGGCGAGGTCACCGTCGCGGACGAAGTGCCAGTCGGTGAGCGCGGCCGTGTCGTCGAGCAGGTCCTGGGGGTAGCTGCCGTGGAACACCGGGTCGAGGAAGACCCGGTTGGCGAGCGCGTCGATACGGCGCGCCGCGTCCAGGTCGGCCGCCGACCGGGTCAGCGGCCGGACCGCGGCGAGGTTGAGCGTGAGGGAGACCTCCGCCGTCGACGGCAGCAGGTCCCGCAGCACTCCGACGGCCCGGCCGTGCGCGAGGTTCAGGTGGTGCGCGGCGCGCAGCGCGGCGGTGGGCTCGGCGCGGCCGGGCGCGTGCACGCCCTCCGCGTACCCCAGGAAGGCGCTGCACCAGGGCTCGTTGAGGGTCGTCCAGGTCGGTACCCGGTCGCCGAGGGCGCCGGCGACGATCGCCGTGTAGTCGGCGAACCGCTCGGCGGTCTCGCGGACCGGCCAGCCGCCCGCGTCCTCCAGTTCCTGCGGCAGGTCCCAGTGGTAGAGCGTCAGGACGGGTCGGATGCCCTTGCCCAGCAGCTCGTCGACGAGGGAGCGGTAGAAGTCCAGGCCCTTCTGCAGGGCGGGGCCGCGCCCGGTGGGCTGGACGCGCGGCCAGGACACCGACAGCCGGTAGTCGGTCAGGCCGAGGCCGGACATCAGGGCGACGTCCTCCGGCATCCGGTGGAAGTGGTCGGCGGCGATGTCACCGGTGTCGCCGTTGCGGACCTTGCCGGGGGTGTGGCTGAAGGTGTCCCAGATGGACGGGGTACGGCCGTCCTCCCGAGCCGCGCCTTCGATCTGGTAGGCGGCGGTGGCCGCGCCCCATCGGAAACCCGGAGGGAAGGTGAGGGCGGTGGCGGCTTCCGGGCGCGCGTCGATGGCGGTCATCAGGAAAGACTCCCAACACGGTCGTAAGGATTCGGGGTGGTGGCACGGAGCGGAGGGCGGGGCGGCGGGCGGCTCACCCCTTGACGGCGCCGTGCATGATGCCGCCGACGATCTGCCGTCCCAGCAGCCCGAAGACCAGCAGTACGGGGAGGGTGCCGAGCAGCGTGCCGGCCATGATCACCGACTGGTCGTGCACATAGCCGCCGCCCAGCTGGCGCAGCGCGACCTGCACGGTGGGTTCCTGGGAGGTGAGGGCGATGACCGGCCAGAAGAACTCGTTCCAGGAGGCCATGAAGGTCAGCATGCCGAGCACCGCCATCCCGGGCCGGGCGATGGGCACGACGATGCTCCAGAAGATCCGCGCGGTGGACGCGCCGTCCACCCGGCCGGCCTCGATGAGCTCGTCCGGCAGCGCCTGCACCAGGTACTGCCGCATGAAGAACACCCCGAAGGCCGAGACGAGGCCGGGCAGGATCACCGCCTGCAGCTGGTTGATCCAGTGCAACTTGGCGATCAGCATGAACAGCGGGATGACGCCCAGCTGCGGCGGGATCATCATCGTGCCGACGGTGATGGCGAGCAGTGGGTTGCGGCCCCGGAAGCGCAGCTTGGCGAAGGCGAAACCGGCGAGCGTGGAGCACAGCACGGTCCCGATGGTCACCGAGCCGGACACGATGAAGGAGTTGAGCAGCGCCTTGCCGATGTCCGCCTGGTCCAGCACCTGCTGGAAGTTGTGCATGAGGTTCGGCCCCGGCAGCAACGAGGGCGGGCTCTGGGCCAGTTCGGCGTTGGAGCGGGTCGCCGCGACGATGGTCCAGTAGAACGGGAAGGCCGACAGCAGGGCGGCGACGATGAGGATCGCGTAGGCGAGCCGGCCCGCGTGGTGCTGGCGGCCGGCGCCGGTGGACCGGTGGCGCCGTGCGTGTCCGCGCCGTCCGGCGGCCGGGCGGTCCTTGTCGTCCTCGGGGCCCGGTCGGCGCGCGGGTGCGGCGAGTGAGGTCATCGGACGGCCTCCTTACGGGTGCGCCGGCGGGCCACGGCGGCGTTGACGCTGACCAGCAGCACGATGAGGACGAACATGATCCAGGCGATGGCGGCGGCGCGGCCGAGGTGGAAGTAGCCCCAGCCCTGCTCGTACATGTAGAGGCCGAGCGTCTGGTACTGGTGCGAGATGCCGCCGGAGATGCTGCCCTCGAACAGCAGCGGCTCGCCGAACAGCTGCGTCGCGCCGATCGTCGAGACGACGACGGTGAACAGGATGGTCGGACGCAGGCCGGGCAACGTCACATGCAGGAACTGCCGCCAGCGCGACGCCCCGTCGATCTGCGCGGCCTCGTACAGCTCACCGGGGATGGACTGCATGCCCGCGAGATAGATGAGCGCGTTGTAGCCGGTCCAGCGCCAGGTGACGATGGTGGACACGGCGATCTGCGAGGCCACCGTGCCGGACTGCCAGTCGACCGGGGAGAGGCCGACCAGCCCGAGAACCCAGTTGATCAGGCCGAAGTCACGGCCGAAGAGCTGGGCGAAGACCAGGGTCGCCGCCGCGACGGAGGTCGCGTACGGCAGCAGCACCGCGACCCGCAGGAACGTCCTGCCGCGCAGCTTGTAGTTGAGGAGATGGGCCAGCCCGAGGGCCATCAGCAGCTGGGGCACGGTGGAGAGGACGCCGATGCTGAAGGTGTTGCGCAGCGCGGTCCAGAAGTAGCTGTCGCTCAGCAGCGCGGTGTAGTTGTCGAGGCCGCGCCACTCCATCTGGTCCGGGGTCTGCAGCTCGACCCGGTACAGCGAGACATACGCGGTGTAGATCAGCGGGAAGAGCCCGAAGGCGGCGAAGAGGGTGAAGAACGGGGCTATGTAGACATACGGCGACACCCGGCGCAGCAGCCGGGTGCGACGCTCGGCGCGGGGCCGTGGCGGGGGTGCCGTCCGGGCGGGCGGCGTATCGACGGACACGGTCATGTGCCAGGCCTTCGGATCGGGGAACGGTGCTGTCGTACGGGAGCGAGCGGGTGACGGCGACGGGGCGGTGGTGGTGCGCCGGGTCCGGGCGCGGGCGTGGGGAGGTGGATGCGTCCGGACCCGGCACGTCAGGCCGTCCGGGTCAGCCGAGGGCGTTCTTCACGCCCTTCTGCGCGTGGCTCCAGGCCTCGTCGGACGAGGTGCCCTTGCGCTCGACCTCACCCAGGGCGTTGGTGATCTGGG
This sequence comes from Streptomyces sp. H39-C1, assembly GCF_027158125.1. Taxonomy (NCBI): domain Bacteria; kingdom Bacillati; phylum Actinomycetota; class Actinomycetes; order Kitasatosporales; family Streptomycetaceae; genus Streptomyces; species Streptomyces sp. H39-C1. The sequence continues at coordinate 22,963 of NZ_JAPVLS010000017.1, read as the reverse complement.
TGTTCACATCGTTGTCGCGCAGCCCCGGCACCTGCACCGGCGCCTGCTCGGCGGCCGCGCCGAAGACCGTGCCGATGGACGCGTTGCTGAAGTAGGGGTCCTTCACGTCCTTCACCAGGTCGATCGCACCGAGGTTGGAGGGGAAGCTGCCCTGCTTGGTGAAGAGCTTCGCCTGCTGCTCCTTGGCGGTGATCCACTTGATGAAGTCGAAGGCCTCCTTGGTGTGCTTGGCACCCTTGGGGATCGACAGGTACGAGCCGCCCCAGTTGCCCGCGCCGCCCGGCAGGGCCGCGACGTCCCACTTGCCCTTGCCCGCGTCGGCGGCCTGGCCCTTGATGTAGCCCAGCATCCAGGCGGGGCAGGCGATGGTGGCGAAGGAGCCGCTGCTGAAGGCCTGGTTCCACTCGGGGGCCCACTGGGCGAGCTTGGCGCTCAGACCGTCCTGCGCGGCCTTGACCGAGGCGTTCCAGGCCGTCTTCACGGCGGGGTTGGAGTCGTAGATCAGCTTGCCGGACGCGTCGTAGTAGCGCTCCTTCTGCTGTCCGACCATCACCGAGTAGAGGCTGGCGATGCTGTCCATCCAGTGGCTCTTGGCCGGTGCCTTGGCGGCGTACTGCTTGCCCAGCGCGAGATAGCCGTCCCAGGTCGCCCACTGCTTGGCGAGCTCGGCCCGGTCGGTGGGCAGCCCGGCCGCCTTGAACAGGTCGGAGCGGTAGCAGATCGCCTCGGGTCCGGTGTCGGTACCGAGGCCCAGCACCCGCCCGTCGGGCGCGGTCGCGGCCGACCACTTGGACTGCGAGAACTGAGCCTGCAGGTCCTTGGCGCCGAGAGCGCTCAGGTCCTCGAACTTGTCGGCCTGCTGCTGGGTCACCGAGGCGATCCTGCCGACCTCGACCCCCTGCACGTCGGCGAGGCCGCCACCGCCGGCGAGACGGGTCTGCAGCGCCTTCCAGTAGTCGGCCTCGTTCTCGGTGTCGCTCTCCTTGATCGTCACATTCGGGTGGAGCTTCTGGTACTCCGCGTAGAGGCCGGCCTCCTTGTAACCGAAGGTGCCGAAGAGATCGACGGTGAGCGTGACCTTGCCCCCGTCGGCACTGTCCGCGGAACTGCTCCCCGAGGAGCTGGATCCACAGGCGGCGAGCAGTGCCCCGGCCAGTGCGACCGCCCCGAATCGAATGGCGACGTGTCTGGCGGCTCGGGCAACGGGCATGGAAGCCTCCCATGGCTTCAGGACGGACGTGATGTCTTGAGAGCGCTCTCAAGCAATGGCCAGGAGAGTGCCCGGACATCGGGTCGGCGTCAAGTGTTGAAGCGGAAATGGCTCGCGGAGGCGAGGAGGGAATTCTTGACGGCCGTCAGCGCGGCCGGTCCGCATCGCCTGCCCGGGGTGCTCCGACGGGGTGGTCGGCAAGCGCCGGCGCGGCGTCGGCCCGTTCACGCTCAACAAGCCCACCTCGCCCGACGTGGTGGCGTGCGCCGGGGCGCCGGCCGCGGGCAGTGACACCGAGAAGCAGCTCGGCGCGGAGTTCTGCGCGGCGCTGAACCGTGGCGTCGCACTGGACGCCACCACCTGGTACACCCCGTCCGCCTACTACACCGGCGCCGTCAAGAACGACTACGCCGCCTTCTTCCACACCGTCGGCATCAACAAGCGGGCCTACGGGTTCCCGTACGACGACATCAACGACCAGTCGTCGGTCCAGACCCTCAACAACGCGAACCCGCCGACCGCCCTGACGCTCGGCATCGGCTGGTGATCCACCCCCGGCGGTGCCGGGCATGCCTCGAAGCCTGCCCGGCACCGCCGGTCGGACGTCGCCGGTCGGACGGCTCCGGTCGAACGGCTCCGGTCAGGCGCCGTCGCTCTGGGTGGGGGTGGCGGCAGGGCGCTGGGGGGCGTCGTGTGTGTCAGGGGCGGCGGGCTGCCGGGGCTCGGACTCCGGCGCGGCGGCGCGGGTGACCTCGGCGCGGGTGACTTCCGCGCGGGTGACCTCGGCGCGCAGCATGGCGTTCAGGGCCACGAAAGGGTCGATGGGCATGGGGGTCCTCCGGGACGAGAAGTGGGGGTGTGCCTGCGGAACGGAACGGGGCCGGGAAGGCCCCTGGACCGGTCAGCAGCGCAGAACCACACAGCTCAGCCCCAGGAGGCCGGCTCCCGGCCGTCCGTCGCCCGGCACGGGGTCGCGGTGCGACGGCGCGGCCAGGGCCGGACGGACACCGCCGCGGGTCGCGTCGCGCACCGCACGCGACGACTCGGCGGCCCGCTGGGCCCGGGCCGCCCGTACGGCGGTGGCGGCCTCGTCCGGGTGCTCGTCGCCCGCGGTGGACAGCGGCTCGGAGACCGCCGTCCTGGACTGCGCTCCCCGGTCGGCCATCAGCTCCGGTGACAGCGCCCCGCCCACCAGCAGGACCAGCGCGAGGAGGGCCAGCAGGGCGTCCAGGGCAGCGTCGCGCCCGCTGCGGCGCTGAGCGCGGCGGCACGGGAAGACGGCACCCATGGATCAGACCTCCTGGACACGGGTCCTATCCGCATTCGGTCCGTCGATCACCGGGAAGCGGTCTGCGTCCCCCGCTTGGCCTGCGGTTTCATTCGAATCGGTGAGCCATGGCACACACCGGGTGACGGGCCCGTGCCGCTGCGGATACCCACGCGGAACGCTCCACGTGGGATGCTGGTAGGAGACGGCCGCCATTTCAGGCCGCGATCGCCACCGTCTGGTCCGTTCCGGGTGGCCCCGTTTTGCGAAACCCGACGAAGGTGCCATGACCACGCTGTTCTCCAATCCTGATCCCTCCATGCCGGTCGCGGCCCACACCTCGCCCATCCCGTCGACCGACCCCTTCCAGCAGGCCGACCTGGGTGACGAGCCCGACGACCTGGACGAGGACGAGGAAGAGGCCGCTCCCCCGGCGCCGCCGGCCCAGGCGCGGCCCCGACGCACACCGAGGGCTGCCGCCAGGCGGTAGTCCGCTCGCATCACCGCTGGTCCGCCGGCCGCTCGGAGCGGGACACCGGTAGGCACGGTGTCCGGCGCGCCCGCAGAACCTACGGACTGTCAGACCCACACGGCAGACTGTGCACATGGACGCCGAAGACGACGAACTCGCCATCCTGCAAGCCCTGCACGCGCACGCCCGTGCCCAGGACGAGGATCCGGGCCTGGTCGAGGACCTGATCGCCCTCGTACGGGGTTTCGGCTCGCTCGATGCCGCCGCCGAGGCGTCGGAACAGGCCGAGCGCCGTACGGACACCCAGGCCCGGGAGCTGTCCGCGACGATCGACCTGTGGTGCAACCTGCCCGACGCCGACCGCAGCAGGCACCGATAGCGGTGTGACCCGACGGGCCTCCGACCGGGCCCGCTCGGGACATGCGTCGGCCCCGCACCCGGGGGGGGTGAGTGCGGGGCCGACGGAGCCGGGGCAGCGCCCTCACAAACGCTGCCCGGCGGGGGCACGCCCGGGAACCAGTCGGGCGGTGCTGGTCTGCGCGCGGCCCGGCCGGTGGCTACGGCGGACGGGGGACGGCTGCCGAGATTCCGGTACGGGCCGCGCAGTTCCATGGTGGGGCCGGGGCGCCTCCTGCCCCACCCGCACTCTCCCCCTGACTGCTGCCCGCCCGACCCCTGATCATTCCCGTGGAGCGGCGGGGTCTCTGGCGTGTCCCGATCCTGATCGAAACTTCAGTCATCACGTCAGTCATGGTCTTCGGGTCGCCCATCCCAAGGCCGTTCGAGGCAGGCTCCCGAGCGCCACCCGGACCGCTCCGGCAAGCGAGAATACCGAGGCCCGCGGCACGGGCGGTCCGTACGGGCCGACCGGAGGTCGCTGAAGTTTCGGTCAGGAAAGAGGGCAGGTCACGGGCCTGGACCGGTTGGGTCGGCCTGTGGCTGACCGTCGAACAGCAATCCTGGAAGCCGCCACGCGCGTCATCGCGCGGCGTGGCATGCGCGGCCTGCGCGTGGAAGAACTCGCGGCCGAAGCGGGGGGGGTCGACCTCGCTGATCTACTACCACTTCACCGACCGCGCCGGAGTCCTCCGCCGGACGCTGGAGTTCATCAGCGAGCGCGCCGAGCGGTACACCACCGACCGGGCGGCCGACGCCCAACCCCTCGATCCGCGCGCGGAGTTGCGGCAGACCCTACTGCTGGAATTCCAGGACACCACCGCCGTACGGGAGAACAGCACCGCCTGGGGTGAGTTGCGGGCCAGCGCCGTCTTCGACCCCGAGCTGCGCGAGGACCTGGCCAGGGCCACGCTGGAGTGGGTGCAGGAGATCGCCGAGCTGCTCGGCCGCGCCCGCCCCCTCCGGCACCGCGACCGGCTACGCCGCGTCCGCCGAGCGGCTGACCGCACTCCTGGAAGGCCTCAGTGTCCGCTGGCTGAGCGGCTCGCTCCCGCTGGCACACGCACGCGAGCTCATGGCGTCCGCCATCGACGCGGAACTGCGCGATTGACGCGCATGAGCGGCGCTGACGGCCGGCCGCCGCGCGTCAGCCGCCGGGTACGAAACGGGCCGCGCCCGCCAGCACCCGGACCCTGGGCCGTGGCCGAAAGGGTCAGGAACGGGCAACCCGGTTCAGGTCGCGCTGCGTTCGCTCGCTTCCCTGATCTCCCGCCCGGTGAGGCGGTCGGCCGCGTTCCCCGCCGGACCGGTCGTCGCTTCCCCCCGGCGGCCGGCACGCAGCAGGTCCCGCCACTGCTCACTGCTCAGACTGCCCGGTTCTGTGGTCGCGATGAAGTTCTCGACGAGCGCCAGGAAGCGGATGGGATCGGTGTGGAAGGGGAAGTGGCCCGCCCCTTCGAATACCTCCAGCCGGCTGCCCGGCATCGCGCTGTGCGCGTCATGGGCGTGCCGTACCGGCAGCACGCTGTCCCGCGATCCCCACAGCAGCATGGTGGGCATGCCCCGCACCAGATAACAGCGGTCGAGCATGGTGACCACCTGGCCCCGCCAGTCGACCACCGCCCGCAGGGTCCTGATGAAGGCACTGCGGGAGGTCGCGTCGGGAAGGGCGTCGACCAGGTTGAGCAGATCGGGCGCGTCCTGGCCCAGATCGGTGTCCAGGAACTTCATCAACTGGACGAAGGCGCGGGTCTGCAGGCCCATGGTGGGCAGTTTGAGCAGCGAGAGCATCAGGTCCGCCCCCGGCAGCGAGACCGCGCGCAGCACGGGGTTGACCTCCCTGCCCACTCCACCGGTGCTGACCAGCACCAGCCGTTCCGTGCGCTCGGGGAACTGGTACGCGAACTGCATCGCCACACCGCCGCCGAGGGAGTGGCCGATCAGGGTGGCCCGTTCGATGCCGAGGACACCCAGCAGATCGCGCATGCCGTTCGCGTACGCGGCCACCGAGTAGTCGGCGCGGGGCTTGTCCGAGGCGCCGTGGCCGAGCAGATCCGGGGCGATGACGGTGTTGTGGCGAGCCAGCCCGGGGATGAGGTCCGCCCAGGTGGCGGAGGAGTCGCCGATGCCGTGGATGAGCAGGATGGCCGGGCCCTCCCCGGCGATCCGGTAAGCCCTGCGGTAGCCGTGCACGACATGGTGGCGCAGTTCGACGTCCGGGAGGGACACCGGGCGGAGCCGGTCCTCACGGTGACTCGCCCTGAAGGTTCCGCTCATGGGCCCGCCTCCCTGTTCACCGTGCCGATGTGCGTGCCGACCGGGCGTACCGCACCTGCACCGAGCGTAGGAACGCCCGCCGCGCGCGGGGTTTCCGGAAGGTTTCCCCGCCGCAACAACGCCCGCTCCCCCGGAGATTCTCGTGGGAGAGCGGATCACCCGGCGGCGGCCCGTTCGACGAGTTGCAGTGCGAGCGGGTCGGCGGCGTAGACGATCCGCACGACCCCGTCGGCGTGCCGGTCCGCGCTCGCCGCGACGCCGAAGACGTCGCGGAGCACCGCCGGGGTGAGCACGTCCAGCACCGGGCCGGCCGCGACCACGGCGCCCTGCTGGAGGACGACGAGGTGGTCGCAGAGCCGGACGGCGAGATCCAGGTCGTGCAGGACGGCCAGCGTGGTGGTGCCGATGGCGCGGATCAGGAAGAGCAGTTCGAAGCGCGCGCGGATGTCGAGATGGTTGGTGAGCTCGTCGAGGACGAGCAGGTGCGGGCGCTGGGCCAGCGCGCGGGCCAGCAGCACCCGTTGCCGTTCGCCGCCGGAGAGCGAGGCGAAGTCACGGTCGGCCAGCGGTCGGGCGCCGCACTCGTCCAGCGCCCGGTCGACCGCCTCGTGGTCCTCGGGGCCGTCCCGGCCGAGCAGTCCGTGGTGCGGTGTGCGGCCCAGCGCCACGATCTCCCGGACGCACAGCCCCGTCGCATGGCCGACGTCCTGGAGGACCGCGGCGGTGCGGCGGGCGGCGGCGCGGGCGGGGATCGTCCAGATGTCGTCCCCGTCGACCCGTACCGCCCCGCCCTCCGGCCGCAGCGAGCGGTAGACGGCGCGCAGCAGCGTGGACTTGCCGCTGCCGTTGGGCCCGACGAGTCCGACGATCTCGCCCGGGCCCACCTCCAGGCACACGTCCCGGAGGATGGGCCGGCGGTCCAGGGTGATGTCGAGCTGGTCGACGCTGAGTCTCATACGGAATCCAAGCTCTTGTTCCGCCGCAGCAGCCATAGGAAGAACGGTGCGCCGAAGAGGGCGGTGAGGATGCCGAGCGGCAGTTCGTTGGGCCGGTCCAGGGTGCGGGACAGGAGATCGACGACGACGAGGTAGATCGCACCGGTCACCGCGGCGAGCGGGAGCAGCCTGCGGTGATCGGCGCCGACGGCGAGCCGCACCAGGTGCGGGATCATCAGGCCGACGAAGCCGATGCCGCCCGCGACCGCGATGATGGTGCCGGTCAGCAGGGAGGACAGCACCAGCAGCGCGGCCCGCAGCCGGTGCACCTCCACCCCGAGCGCCGTCGCGGACTCGTCCCCGGCCAGCAGCGCGTTCAGCTGCCGCCCGTACAGCGCGAGGACCACGGTCGTTCCGAGCACCGCGCCGCTCACCAGCGGCAGTTGGCCCCACTGCGCCCCGGCGACGCTGCCGAGCATCCAGAACATCACCGAGCGCAGCTCGTTGGGGGTGGCCCGCAGCTGCAGATAACTGGTGGCCGCGAGGAACAGATAGCCGATGGCGACACCGGACAGGACCAGCCGGGTGGGCGCCAGCCGGCCGCCGCGCTGTCCGAGGAGGAAGACGAGCGCGACGGCCGCCACGGCCCCGGCGAACGCCGCCGAGGAGACGCCGAGGCCGCCGAGGGCGCCGGTGGTCAGTGTCATGACCAGCACCGCGCCGAGCGACGCCCCGGAGGAGACCCCCAGGACATAGGGGTCGGCCAGTGGGTTGGCGACGACCGCCTGCAGCACGACTCCGGCGACGGCGAGGCCGCCGCCCGCGAGCGCGGCGAGGACCACCCGGGGGATGCGGAAGTTCCAGACGATCTGGTCCTGGACGGGATCGCCGGCGTAGCTGCCGCCGCCCAGGTGGGCGAGGACGATGTGCCAGATGTCCCCGAGCGGCACGTTCACGGCTCCGATGCCCACGGCCACCATCATCACCAGGACCAGCAGCGCGAGGAGGACGGGCAGGAGCACCAGGACGGACAGCGGGGATCGGGGGCTGAGCGCGCGTGGGGTCATCTGCGGCGCGTCAGAGGGCGTCGGGGTGCAGCATCCGGGCGATGCGCTCGACGGCGATGTCGTTGCTCGGTCCGAGATAGATGGAGTCGGACAGGACGGTGAATCTCTTGTCCCGGGCGGCGTTCCACTGCGGGAACTGCGCGAAGAGCTTGCGCGCGTAGGCGTCCGGATCCGGGTCGTGATAGCTGACGACGACGAGCGCGTCCACCTGCGCGGCGGCGACCTTCTCCTTGCTGAGGTCGGCGAAGGAGTTGCTGGTGACGGAGGCGAACGCGTTGGATCCCGCGGCCTTGGCGAGGATGTCGTTCCAGATGCCGACGCCCGCGATCGAGCTGAACTCGTTCGCGCCCATCGACATGTTGGAGAAGATCACCATCACCTTCGACGGCTGCGCGGTGCCGGCCGACGCCTTGAGCTTGGTGGTGACCTTCGCGCTGATGGCGGCGATGCGCGCGCGGGAGTCCGCGATCAGCTTCTCGGCTCGGGCGCTGACGCCGAAGATCGTGCCGAGGTCGCGCAGCATCGAGTAGCTGTCGTCGATGGACGGCGGGCCCTTGACGGAGCTGGCGTCGTCGCAGCCCTTGACCGGCATGTAGGTGTGCGCGCCGATCGACGCGAGGTCCTTGCGGGTGGCGTAGCCGTTCTTGGGGTCGAAGCCGAACCCGGTGGTGGACAGCACGAAGTCCGGGCGGAGGTTGAGCATCGCCTCGCGCGGGATGTCCTGGATGTCGTTGAGCTTCACTCCCCCGGTGGGCAGCTTCGCGATCGCCTGGACACGCCCAGGCACCTCCGACATGCCGTAGGACTGGGCGTTGGCGACGATGCGGTCACCGAGCCCGAGGGCGAGCATCGAGGACACCTCGGCGACGGACGCGCCGTTCATGACGACGACCCGGCTCGGCGCCTTGGTGTACGTGGTGGTCTGCCCGCAGTCGGTGACGGTCACCGGATAGCCGGGCCCCGGTGGTTCCGCTTTCCCCGCGCTCGCCGCCGTCCCTGACGAGGTGCCACAGGCGGCGGTGGCCAGACAGAGTGCTCCGACCGCGAATGCGGCGGTTGGCCGTTTCCATGACATGCGGGCTCCTCAGGGTGGTGCGGACTCCGCTTCAGTAGTCGGAGCGGAGTCCGCCCGGGTTCCCGGATGCCGTGCATCAGATCTTCCGGATCAGCGGCGGGTCTGGCGCGGGATACGGTTCCGCCACTGAACGGGCGGCGGCAGCGCGCCCGTGGCGACGCAGCGCTCCAGGTAGCGGAAGACCAGCGCCCGGTCGACGGGCGGGCAGGAGATCCCGCTGCCGTCGAGCCCGCTCAGCAGGTTGTCGGCGACGACCCGGCCCAGCCCCAACTCGGGTTCCGCGCTCTCGGCCACCGTGTCGTCGTCACCGTTCCAGGAGTCGAAGAACGCCAGGGTCGTGGTCGCCACGTCGGCGGCGCGGGGCAGTTCCGCCCGCCACCTCGCCAGGGGCATGCGCTCCACCGGATAGCCGAACTCCCGTGTCCAGGAGTAGATGTCGGCCAGCCGGACGGTCGGCACCGGGGCGTAGTTGTACACCGGCCGCTCGGCCGGAGCGGCCGCCTTCACCGCGGAGGACAGCCGGACGACGGCCCGGGCCACGTAGTCGACCGGCGTCCACACCTCGGCCTCGAACAGGTCGGGCACGATGCCGGCCGGGATGCCGGCGCGCAGCACGCTCCACAGGAAGTCGCGCTCGTTGACGTAGCCGGAGCCGGCCGCGCCGACGACCCGGCCGAGCCGGTGCACCGTGACGGGCAGCCCGCGTTCCGCGGCCTGTTCCACCAGCCGCTCCGAGGCCCACTTGGACTGCTGATAGCCGTGGACGAGGCCCGGGTGCGGGGGCAGGAACGTCTCCGCGACCTCGGGGCTCGCTCCGGCGGGCGGTGCGACGGACAGGGTGGAGACGAGATGGAACGGTGTCGAACGGGCCGCGGCCATCCGCAACAGCTGCCGGGTGGACTCCACATTGGGTCCACGCAGGCTGGCGTACTCGCGCATGATGCTGACGGTCGCCGCGTTGTGGTAGATCGCGTCGCAGCCGGCCGCCAGCTCCGCGAAACGTGCCTCGGTGAGCCCGAGCAGCGGCCGGGCGAGATCGCCCGGCTCGGCGATGACGCGGCGCTCGGATCCGGGCGGCAGGGTCAGTTCCTGCTCCTCGAGGGCCCGGCGGATCCGGTCCTCGGCCGCCGCCCGGTCCTCGGCCCGCACCAGGCAGACGACGTCCGCCTCGGTGGCCGTCAGCAGTTCGGTGAGCAGCTGGGCCCCCACGAAGCCGGTCGCCCCGGTGAGCAGCACCCGGCGCGGCGGCGCTACGGCCACGGCGGCGGGCCCTGCGGCGGACTCTGGGGTGGGCTCGTCGACGGGACGGACGGTGATGTCGTCGTCGAGGACGGAGTCGGCGAGGACGGCGTCCGGTAGCGATCCGCTCGACACGGTTTCGGTTCCGGTCGGGCCGCGCTGATCGTCCAGATGACGGGCGAGTTCGGCGGCCGTGGGGTACGTGAAGAGCCAGGCGACGCGTACATCGGTCTCCAGCTCCACACCGAGCCGGTTGGCGACCTGGATCGCCTGCAGGGACTGGGCGCCGAGGTCGAAGAAGTCGTCCTGCGGGGAGATGTCCGCGGTGCCCAGGATCCGCGCCCAGGCAGCGATGATGACCTGCTCCGTACGGTTGACGGTCACGTCGCCGACCCCGTCGGGGGCCGGCAGGGCGGGCTCCGCCACAACTGGCGCCGCGAGCGCGTTGCGGTCGATCTTGCCCGCGCCCGTGCGGGGCAGCCGGTCGGTGAAGACGACGGCGGACGGGATCATCGCGGCGGGCAGGGTCGCCCGCAGATGCTCACGCACCTCGGCGGCGGCCGGTGCCGGCGGGTCGGCGACCACATGCGCGACGAGCCGCCGCGTACCGTCCGGCAGCACCTGCCCGACGACTGCCGTCTCCCGTATCCCCTCATGCGTGAGCAGGACGGTCTCGACCTCGGCGGGCTGCACCCGGTGTCCACTGATCTTGAACTCACCGTCGGCCCGCCCCACGAACCGCAGCTGTCCGTCCGCTCCGAGCCGTACGAGGTCGCCCGTCCGGTACGCACGCGGCCGGTCCGGCAGCTCCGGCAGCGGCTGGAACCGGGAGTCGTCGGCGCCCGCACCGCCCCGGTAGCCCCGGGCCAGCGCGTCGCCGACGAGATACAGCTCGCCGGTGTCGGAATCCACGCTGCCGTCGTTCGCGGGCGAGGTGCCGACAACGGCCCTGGTGCCGGCCAGCGGACGTCCGCTCGGGACGTCCCCGCGCGCCAGTTCCGGCGCGTGCAGCTCCGCCACGGTGGCCACGACAGTCGCCTCCGTCGGCCCGTAGGTGTTGAACAGCCGCACCGAGGACCCGACGGCATCCCGCCAGCGGTCCACCCGCTCGGGTAGCACCGCCTCGCCACCGATGATGACGGTCCGCAACCCTGACGGAAGTTCCGCGGCCCCGGTCGAGACCGCGTACGCCAGCTCGTGCCAGTACGCCGTCGGCAGGTCGAGAACGGTGATCCCCAGCCGCTCGCACGACCGCGACAGCACCGGAACGGACTCGGTCATCGCGTCGGTGCGCACCACGAGCGCGGCTCCGGCGCAGAGCGTCAGGAAGATCTCCTCCACGCTCGCGTCGAAGTGCAGCGGCGCGAACTGCAGGACGCGGTCGTCCGCGCCGATCCCGTACCGGTCGGTCGCCCCTGCCACGAAATGGGCCAGCGCGGCGTGGCTGATCTCCACGCCCTTGGGCCGGCCGGTGGAGCCGGAGGTGTGGATGACGTAGGCGAGCCGGTGCGGGTCGGGGTCCGGGTCGGATGCACGAGGCGGTGAATCCGCGATGTCCGCACCGTCCAGCAGCAGTTGCGGCAGGCCGCCGCCCGCGAGCCGGTCGGCGTACCGCGCCGTGGTGAGGACGGCCCGTGCCCCGGACTCGGCGCACAGCGCCTCGATCCGCGCGGCCGGAGCGCCGGGGTCCACCGGGCAGTAGGCGGCGCCCGCGAGGAGGACTCCGAGGATGGCGGTGACCGCCTCGATCCCACGCGGCAGCGCGACGATCACCAGGTCTCCGGGAGCGGTGCCCGCATCGGCGAGCCGGCCGGCCACGCCGTGCGCGGCGGCCAGCAGTCCGGCGTAGCTGAGCGTGGCGCCGTCGAACTCGACGGCGGTCGCGTCCCCGCGGGTGGCGGCGTGCTCGGCGATCAGGTCGAGGACGGGACGCGCGGGGCGGGGCAGCGGCCCTCCGTCCAGGGTCACCGCGGTCCTGGCGGGCCGGGTGGTCCGGCAGGTCCCCAGTTCGCCCAATGGGCGGTCCGGTGCGGCCGTCGCGTCGTTCAGCAGGGCCAGCACCGCGTACTGGTGCCGGGCGAGTTCGGTCTCGCTGTACAGCTCCGGGTGCGCGTCGAAGGCGAACCGCAGACCCGCGCCCTCGGCCCGGTCGTAGACGTTGACGGACAGGTCGTCGACCGGTCCCGCCGACACGTTGTGGACGGTGCTACGGTGCCCCGCGAAACGCAGATCGTACTCGAACGGCATGATGTTGACGCCGGGTCCCGACAAGCGGCGCTTGCCGCCGACCAGCTTGAGTTCCCGGCGCAGGTGCTCGTACCGGTAGCGCTGGTGCGGCAGCCCGGCTCGCAGCTCCGCCGAGACGCGGGTGGCCAGGTCGCGCAGCGTGTCGCCGTCGCCGACCGCGATCCGCAGCGGCAGGACGTTGCGGACCATGCACGGTACGCGCAGCGACACCGAGCCGAGCCGGCCCATCGCGGGCAGGCTCAGCACCACTTCGGGCTCGCCCGACACGTGGCCGAGGTACCCGGCGGTGACCGCGAGCACCACATCGGACCAGGTGACGGAGAGCTCGCGGGCGACCGCGCGCAGCGCTTCGGTCTCCGCAGCGCCGAGGTCGGTCACCCGGCGCCGGAAGGTGCGGGCGGGCAGTGCGGAACGGTCGGCGAGGCTGGGGACCGCCGGGCGGTCCGCGAACCGCCCGGTCCAGTAGGCGCCGTCGGTCTCCCGCCGCTTCGACGCCAGATAGGCCCGGTCCTCCTCGAAGACCGACTCCAGGGTGCCGAAGCCGCTCTCCCCCAGCGGTGTGCCCTGGGCCAGCGCCGTGTAGACGTCCGCGACACGGCGGGCGACGAGCGACAGGCCGAAGCCGTCGAGCGCGATGTGGTGGACGCGGTGGTACCAGAGGAACTCCCCGGGTCCGGTCTGCAGCAGCGCGTGCCCGAAGACGGGGTGGTGGGCGAGATCCACCGGGCGGGCCAGATCGCGCTCCATCCAGGCGGTGGCGGCGGCCCGCGGGTCCGGCTCGGCGGTCAGGTCCGCGGTGTGCAGGCGCCAGTCCACGGCGGGCACCGCGATCTCCCACGGCCGGCCGTCCACCTCGACGAACCGTACGTTCAGCGCCTCGACCTCGCCGACGACATGGTGCAGGGCCTTGTCGAACGCCGCCACGTCCACCGGCCCGTGGATCTGCACGTATTCGGCGGTGTTGTACGCGGGGCTCTCCGCGTCGAGCTGATGGCCGGTCCAGATGCCCTCCTGCGCGGTGAGCAGGGCCCGGCGGCCCCCGGGCGCGGTGCGGTGGTCAGGCGTCGGCACGTTCGCCTCCGGACTGCCGGTCCGACAGCAGCTGCCACCACTGGGCGAACGAGGTGCGTTCCGCCAGTTCGACGAAGCTGACCTCGGACCCGGCCGCGCGCCAGCGCTCGGCAAGGGTGACGATGCGCAGCGAGTCCAGGCCGGCGTAGAGCGGGTTCTCCTCCAGGTCGACCTCGTCGGGCTGCTGGTGGAGGAACTCGGCCAGGTCGGCACGGAAGTCCGCGAGGGTGAGCGGCGTCAGGGGTGTCGGGGACGTTGAGGGCGTCAGGGGCTCAGGCACAGTCATGTGGTCTCTCTCGAAGTCACGCGGGGCGTCGCGGGCGCCGGGTCAGTTGACCTTGCGCCGGGCGTCGCCCCAGAAGCGGTCACGCAGCTCCCGGCGCAGGATCTTGCCGCTCGGATTGCGGGGCACGTGGTCGATGAACTCGTAGGTGGCGGGCAGCTTGAACGCGGCCAGCCGTTCCACCAGGAAGCGGTGCAGATCCCGGGGTTTCGGCGGCTCCTGGCCCGGGACGGGGACGACGAAGGCACGGACGCTCTCGCCCCAGCGCTCGTCCGGCGCCCCGACGATCACCGCTTCCGCGACACTCGGGTGTGCTTCCAGCGCCGACTCGATCTCGGCCGGGTAGACGTTCTCACCCGCCACGATGATGGCGTCCTTGATGCGGTCGCTGATGAAGACATAGCCCTCGTCGTCCAGGTACCCGGCGTCACCGGTGTGCACCCAGCCGTCGACGAGCGTCTCGCGGGTCTTGTCGGGCAGGCCCCAGTACTCCAGCATGCGGGCCGGAGTGGCCAGGCACACCTCGCCGACGGCACCGGGCGGCAGCGGTTCGCCCTTGTCGTCGATCACCTTGCAGCCGATGCCCGGGTAGGGCCGTCCGGCGGCCTTCATCCGTGCCCCGCCCGGCACATGGGCGGCGGGCGGCAGGCACACCGCCGTGTTGCCGGTCTCGGTCAGACCGTAGATCTGGGCGAAGTCGCTGCCGAACATCGCCAGGCTCTCCTCCAGCAGCGCCTCGGAGATCGGCGAACCGCCGTAGACGATCTTCCGCAGAGTGCCGAAGTCCCCGGGTGTCACTCCGGGTTCTGCGAGGATCATGCGCAGCATCGCGGGCACCACGCAGGCGGTGGTGATACCGAGGTCCCGGATGAGGGCGACGGCGTCGGGGGCGGAGAAGGCGCGCATCGCCACCACCGTGACCCCGGCGTTGAAGTTCTGGGTGGCCCACCACAGGCCGCCGACGTGGAAGCCGGGTATACCGACCAGGGCCATGTCACCGGTTCGCCAGTCGATCCAGTCCAGACCCTCGCCGGCCAGCGCGTCCCGGACGGCGAAGAAGCTGCGGTGCGCGAGGACGACTCCCTTGGGCAGTCCGGTGGTTCCGCTGGTGTAGAGCTGGGCGATGGCGTCGTCGGGGCCCGATCCGGGGTTCGGATCGGTGTCGGGCTGCACGTCCTTCCAGGACCGGTATTCCGGCCGGTCACCGTCGGGAGCACCGCCGAGCAGGACCACCGTTCCCGGCGGATCGGTCGGCATCCGGTCGACGACCGGGCCGAACTCACCCTCCAGGAAGAGAAGTTCACTCGCCGAGTCCTGGAGGATATGACTCACCTCGGGAGCGGTGAGCCGCCAGTTGACCGGCACCAGTACCGTCTCGCTCTTGGCACACGCGAAGAGGATCACGTAGTAGTGCTCGGACTCCCGGCCGAGGTAAGCGACCCGCGCGCCCGGCGCCAGGCCCGCGGCCCGGATCGCGTGGGCGACGCGGTTGCTCTCCCGGTGCAGTTCGCCGTAGGTGAGCGTGCGGTCCTCGCAGCGTACGGCCGGGGTCTCCGGCCGCTGGGCGGCGTGGAAGGCGGCGGTCTCCCACAGCGTCCGCAGGAACGGGTAGTACGGGTTCTCGTCGTCCTGCGGACGACCCACGGTGCTCACAGCCACTGTCCTTTCCGGGGCCGCGCGCCGCCGCTGGGC
>NZ_JAPVLS010000017.1:0-7722 GCF_027158125.1 Streptomyces sp. H39-C1 | reverse complement strand
TCCTACCGGTACTGGGACGCGGCGCGCGGCGGTTTCAGGGGGCCTTCAGGACGTGCCGACGGCGGCTTCGTCGAAGGCGTTGACGAAGGCGAGCTTCACCTCGCCGTCACAGCGGCCGCCCGCCGCGTCCCAGTACCGGTAGGAGGTGTCCGCGATGATCAGCGGAGCACCGCCGCCGGGTGAGCGCCGGTCCACCGCGAGGAATGCGAACTCCCCCGAGAAGGCACGGCCGTTGATGGGACGCCGGAAACTCCCGCCGAACCGGGCGATGAGGATGTCGGGCAGCTGGTGCCGCCAGTAGTCCTCCAGCGTCCAGGAGCTGAATTCCGCCAGCAGCCCCTCCTTGACGGATTTCGCGACCACGTAATACATCATCTGGTTGTAGCTGATGTTCACTTCGACCGCGTTGAGGTGCCCGGTGTCGTCGATGTAGCAGGACTCGTCGATGGAGAATTCACACACGGCCGACACCCGGCCGTTCTCCGCGGCGACCTCGGCGGACTGGAGATAACGGCAATTCGCCTTGTAAGGCCGCAGTACCTGCGACAGGAGTTCGGTGTCGGTGGCGAAGACGGTCATCGCGCTACGCCGCCGGAGACTCGGTGTCGTAGAGCTTGCGCTCGTCGTGCACCGTGACGCGGAAGGAGACCGTCGGCTCCGGAGTGGCGGTGTGCAGGGCCCGGTGGATCAGGCTGCGGTTGTCCCAGACCAGCAGGTCGCCCTGCTCGAAACTCTGCAGGTGGATGCCGGGATGGGTGAACTCGTCGTCGAGCTGGCCAGTGGCCTCGAACAGCCGGCGCAGCAGCGCCTCGTCGATCGGCACGCCGTTCGCGTCCTCCAGGCCGACGGTGAATCCCTCGCTGAGGTACAGCACCGTCTCACCGGTGAACGGGTGGGTGAAGGTGGTGGGCTTCACCACCGGCGGGGTCTTGGTCTCGACCTCCTCCAGGATTTCGGAGATGGGCCGGTACACGTCGTGCGGCCGAATCTTGAAGTACTTCCGTACGGAATGCCGTGCGTAGGTTCCTTCGATGTCCTGCTTCAGGTCCTCGGGCAGCGCCTCGTACGCCCGCCCCATGTCGATGAAATAGGTTCCGCGGCTCTTCTGCGGAATCACCTGCGGGTAGATGAGGGTGAGTCCGAACGGGTCCGGCATGAACATGTAGTCGGCGTGCCAGAACTTGCCGGTCTTCGGTACCCCGATCTGCTTTCCGTCCTTGGGGACGTTCGAGGAGACGAATATCTCCTCGACTTCGGGGTGCTGGTACATGGGCTCGTAGTACGTCTCCGGACGGCCCAGCCGCTTGCCGAGTTCGAGGAACTGTTTGGGCGACAGGTCCTGGCCCTTCAGCACCGCGATCTTGCGCGTGTAGACCGTCTGCTTGAGCGTGGCGATGTCGTCGTCGGAGGCGGCGGCGTGGTCGAAGCCCTCGATGCTCGCGCCGAGCGTCTTGCCGGCCTGCGGAGTGATCTTCATGGGGTCAGCCCTTCGTGTGGTGGGTGGCCG
Source organism: Streptomyces sp. H39-C1 (assembly GCF_027158125.1). Taxonomy (NCBI): domain Bacteria; kingdom Bacillati; phylum Actinomycetota; class Actinomycetes; order Kitasatosporales; family Streptomycetaceae; genus Streptomyces; species Streptomyces sp. H39-C1. Next base: position 6,215 of record NZ_JAPVLS010000017.1, on the reverse strand, counting down.
GGGTGCCGATCGGGCCGTCGAGTTTGGCGTCGATCAGCCGTACGGCCTCGTCGAGGGTGAGGTCGCCGCGGAGTTCGTTGTCCGCCACCTCGATGCCGAGGTCACGCTCCAGGCGCATGCTGATCTCGACCATCGTCAGCGAGTCGACGTCGAGTTCGGCGAACGACGCCTCGGGGCGGACCAGCTCCGGGTCCGCGTCGTGCAGCTTCGCGATGATCGCGACCAACTGCTCGTAGGTGGTACTCATGTGGGCTGTCTCCTCCGTTGTCCTTCGGGTACCGGAAGCGGTGAGGTCGGGCCACCGCAGCACGCAGGAGCCCCACGTGAGGCCGCCTCCGAACGCGGTGAGCAGGATGCGCTGGCCCGGCCGGACGGCCTGCCGGGCGGCGGCGTCGGCGAGGGCGAGCGGTATCGAGGCGGCGCCGGTGTTGCCGACGGACTCGATGTTGGACACACAGGCGGTCCTGGCGAGGCCGAGCTCGTCGGCCACCGAGTGCAGGATCCGCAGATTGGCCTGGTGGGGCACGAAGTGGTCGACGTCCTCGACCTTCCAGTCGGCGCGCTCCAGCACCGCGCGCGCCGAGCCGGCCATACGGGTCACGGCGTGCCGGTAGACCTCCCGGCCGCGCATCGCGAAGTGCTGGTCCGCGCGGGTGGCGCCGTCGGCGCGCTGCCGGGAGCCGCCGGCCGCGACCATGATGAGGTCCTCGTTGGCGCCGTCGCTGCCGAGGTCGAAGTGGGTCACGGCGCCGAGCTCGTCGGCGTGCCCGGCGCGCAGCACCACCGCTCCCGCACCGTCGCCGAAGATGATCGCGTTCGCCCGGTCGCCGGGGTCCACGATGGCGGAGTACGTGTCCGCGCCGATCAGCAGCACCCGGCGCGCGACACCGGCCGCGATGAGCCCGGCCGCGGACGCCAGCCCGTAGACGAATCCGGTGCAGACCGCGCTGACGTCGAACGCGGCCACACCGTTCAGACCGAGCCGGTCGGCGACGACGGGCGCGGTGGCCGGGCAGGAGCGGTCCGGGGTGGTGGTGGCGACGATCACCGCGTCCACCGACTCGATGCCGGCCGACTCCAGCGCCCGGCGGCCCGCCTCGACCGCCAGGTCGGAGGTGGCCTGCCCGGGGTCCACGAAGTGCCGCCGGCCGATGCCGGTACGGGTCCTGATCCACGCGTCGGTGGTGTCCAGACGCTGCGACAGTTCTTCATTGGTGACGGCCCGGGGCGGTAGCCACCCGGCGAGTCCGCAGACGACGGCGACGGGCCGTGACCTGTCGGGCCGGTGGGCCGGGTGGGTCGGATCGGTGACGGTGTTCGGCAGGGTCGGAGTGTTCGGGCTGAGCACGACGGTTCTCCTCGGTATGCGTGCACTTGCGCGGCCACGGAGGCCGGGAGGAAATCGGAAGCGGCAGGGACGGCGGGCGGCAGTCCGCAACGCCACGCGTGACCCGGGTCAGGGCGCCGGAGGGGCCGGAGTTAAGGGGCCCGGCGCTCTGCGGAAAGCCAGCAGCACCACCGTGCCCAGACAGATGCCGGCCGCGATCACGTACACGGCCGTGCGGATGTCGCCCAGCAGGGCGAGCCGCAGCGCCTCGCCGGTGAGTCCACCGTGCCGGCCGGTGTCGGCGACGGCCACCAGCACCGCGAGGCCGACCGCACCACCGACCTGGAGGGTCGTGGACGCGAGACCGGACGCGACGCCCTGGTCCCCGGGCGCGACCCCGGCGGCCGCCGCGATCCACATCGCGGTCCATCCGGCGCCCTGCCCAACACTCAGCAGCACGATCCCCGGCAGCACCCGCGCGTACGAGCCGTCGGTGGTCAGCCCCAGCGCCAGCAGCGCGGCACCGGCGGCGCCCAGCAGCAGTGATCCCAGCAGGGTCTTCGTCATCCCGATCGCGCCGACCGCCAGCTCGCCCGCCTTGGTGCCGGCCGCGACCACGAGCGCCGGCACGAGGAAGGCGAGCCCGGTCTCGAGGGCGCTGTAGCCACGGACCGTCTGGAAGTACAGCGTCAGGAAGTACGGCAGTGAGCTGAAGGTGGCGCTGAACACCGCGGTCAGTCCCATGGCGGCGACCAGGCTCCGGTGGGCGAACAGCCGGGCCGGGGTGAGCGGATCGCGGGTGCGGGTCTCGATGACCGCGAAGGCCGCGAGCAGGGCGACGGAAGCCACCGAGCAGCCGAGGACGGAGGCGCTGGTCCAGCCGGCTTCGGGCGCGTGCACCAGGACGAAGACCAGCAGCGTGATGCCGCCGGTCGCCGCGAGCGCGCCGGCCACGTCGAACTCCCGCCGCTGCCCCCGCACTTCGTCAGCGGGGAACAGCATCCACCCCGCCACGGCGATCGCCCCGGCCAGCGGCACGTTGACGTAGAAGACCGACGGCCAGCCGAACGCGTCGACGAGCACCCCGCCGAGCAGTGAGCCGAAGCAGAGTCCGCCCGCACCCGCGGCGCCCCAGACGGCGAGCGCCCGGTTGCGGGCCGGTCCCTCGCTGAACAGCGTAGTGATCAAAGAGAGAGTGGCGGGAAACAGCAGTGCCCCGCCGATGCCCTGGACGGCTCGGACGGCCACCAGGACGGTGGCGGATCCGGCCAGTCCGCCGACGAGCGAGGAGCCGGCGTACAGCAGCGCGGCGACGACGAAGATCCGGCGGCGGCCGACCAGGTCCGTGGTCCGGCCGCCCAGCAGCAGGAAGCCGGCGGTGGCGACGACGTAGGCGCTGACCACCCACTGGAGGTCCTGGGCCGAGAAGCCGAGACCGCTGCCGATGCTCGGGAGCGCGACATAGACGACGTTGAAGTCGAGAGCGATGACGAGTTGGGCGGTGGCCAGAACGAACAAGGACAGTCCGAGACGTTGGCGCGATGGAGCGGGTGGTGCCTTCAGTGCAGACATGCTCGGACGTTCCCCCTTGGAATCCGCCCCTGGTCGTATGCCCGTCATACGCCGGGAGCGGCGGCCCGTCCTGGATCCTGACCGAGGTCCCGGAACGCGGCAAACGCCGTGCATTCGTTTTGGACTGACCTGACGTCCTGTTGCGAATGCGGCTTCCTTATGATCCGGAGGAGCCGCCGTTTCGGAGCAAGGGGATGTGCCGCCGATATCTGGCCAAAATATTGGGCACTCTTGGAGACGATGTCAACCCGAGCAGCTGACCAAACCTGCTATTTTTGGCCATTCCTGCGGCCCTGCACGGCAGAGGAGATGGCGAATTCCGACCGTAACTCCCGCGACACCGCGTCGTTCTCACGACACCGGCCTTCAACAGGTCTTTTACAGTAGTCGGATGACGGAGCCGTTCAGTTCCCGGCCCCTTCGATATTTTTCCTCACACCTTACTGAGTTGCCGATCGGGCTACCAGCCCCGTACGGCATGCAAACATTAGGGAGTGGCATTGACTCCCGTGGCAGAAACCCGCACTCCTTCGCGTTCCGCCAGCTCCTGGCGTATATCCCGGGCCGCGCCACCACCGGCCCTGCTCGGATTCCTGGTGTTGTTGGCCGTGTTGATGGCGGGCTCGTTCGCGGTCGGCCGGGCGGCCGGTCCCGTCTCCCCCGGAATCCACCGGACGGGCAATGACGCACCACGTGTCCCGGGCGATCCGTCGCCGGATTCCGGGCCGGGATCCGGTCCCGGTGCGGAGCCGGGAGCACCGTCCGAACCGGACTCCGACGGCGGTGGGATGCCGGGCATGGGCGGCATGGGATCGCAGGGGCCCGAGCTCCCGGGGGCCGGAAGATGACGGCCACCGGTCCGGTCACCACGGACCTGGTCGTCGGTGGTATGACGTGCGCGGCCTGCGTCGGCCGGGTGGAGAAGAAGCTCGCGAGGCTCCCGGACGTGACCGCCAGCGTGAATCTGGCCACCGGACGGGCCCGGGTCACCCACCCGCCGGAGATGTCCGCCGAGCAGCTGATTTCGGCCGTGGAACAGGCCGGGTACACCGCCGAACTCCCGCGGCCGCCCGCACCGGCCGGCTCCGGAACCACCGCAACGGCCGACGGCGCCGGGACCGATGGCGCCCCGGCCCGTGACGCCGACCGTGACCGGCTGCTCGGCACCGCGGCGCTCGCGCTCCCCGTCATGCTGCTGTCCATGGTCCCGGCCTGGCAGTTCAACCACTGGCAGTGGCTGTGCTTCACCCTCGCCGCACCCGTCGCCGTATGGGGGGCCTGGCCCTTCCACCGGCTGGCTCTGCGGGGGCTGCGGCACTCGGCGGCCACCATGGACACGCTGGTGTCCGTGGGGGCGGCCGCGTCCTTCCTCTGGTCCGTGTACGCGCTGTTCCTCGGCGGCGCCGGCGAACAGAACATGCGGATGCCGTTCAACTGGCTGCCGACAGCGGGCGACGGGGTCGCCCATGTGTATCTGGAGGCGGCGGTCGGCGTCCCGCTGTTCGTACTGACCGGACGCTGGCTGGAGGCACACGCGCGGCGCGGCACCGGCTCGGCGCTCCGCGCGCTGGCCGAACTCGGCGCCAAGGACGTCGAGTTGCGGGACCGGAACGGACACGGCGGCCCGCGGATATCGATCGCGGAGCTGCGGGTGGGCCAGGAGTTCCTTGTCCGGCCCGGTGAGAGGGTCGCCACCGACGGTGTCGTGGTCGAGGGCAGTTCCGCGCTCGACCTCTCCCTGGTCACGGGTGAGAGCACTCCGGTGGAGGTCGGGCCCGGGACCACGGTCGTGGGCGCGGCGGTCAACTCCGGCGGGCTGCTGGTGGTACGGGCGACCGCCGTCGGCGCCGACACCCAACTCGACCGCATCACCCGCCTGGTGACCGACGCCCAGGCGGGCAAGGCCCGTATCCAGCGGCTCGCGGACTCCATCGCGGGTGTCTTCGTCCCCGCCATCGTGACGGTCGCCGCCACCGTGCTCAGCTTCTGGCTGGGAGCGGGTGCCGGCGCGGAAGCTGCCGTGACCGCGGCCGTAGCCGTACTGGTCGTCGCCTGCCCGTGCGCGCTCGGTCTCGCCACTCCGACCGCCTTTCTCGCCGCCACCGGACGCGGCGCCCAACTGGGCATCCTGATCCGCGAGCCCGAAGCACTGGAGCGGCTGCGCCGGGTGGACACCGTCGTGTTCGACAAGACCGGCACGCTCACCACCGGCCGGATGACACTCGTTGAGGCCACGACCGTCCCCGACGGGCCGGCCGCGGCCGAGGTGCTGCGGCTGGCGGGCGCGGTGGAGCACGGCTCTGAGCACCCCATCGGGCGGGCGGTGGCCGCCGCCGCGCGCCGCCGCGCGGGAGAAGGAAACGCGCTCCCCGCGGCCGAGGACTTCCGGGCGCTGCCCGGCGTCGGTGTGTCCGGCCGGGTCGAGAGCCATGAGATCCGGGTGACCGGCCCCCGCGGCCGATCGGCTCTCCCCGATGTCCTGCGGCAGGCGCTGGACCGGGCGGAGCGCGCCGCGCACACCGCCGTCGTCGTGGAGCTGGACGGCCGGGCGGTCGCCGTGCTGGCCGTCGGCGACACCGTACGTCCTTCCAGCTATCGCGCCGTACGCCATCTGCGGGAGCTGGGCATCGAATCCGTCCTGCTGACCGGCGACGGTCCCGCCGCGGCCGAGGCGGTCGCCGAGCAGGCCGGCATCACTCACGTGCACGCGGGTGTCCTCCCACAGGGCAAGGCGGAGATCATCACCGAACTGCAGGCCGCCGGGCGGCGGGTGGCGATGGTCGGTGACGGCGTCAACGATGCCGCGGCACTGGCCGTCGCCGATCTCGGGATGGCGATGGGAGCGGGAACCGACGTGGCGATCGGCGCGGCCGACATCACGCTCGTCCGCGAGGACATGGAGGCGGTCGTGGAAGCGGTCCGGCTCACCCGCCGCACCCTGCGCACGATCCGTGCCAACCTCGGCTGGGCGTTCGGGTACAACATCCTCACCGTGCCGCTCGCGGCGACCGGCTGGCTCGACCCGATGTTCGCGGCGCTGGCGATGTCGGCCAGCTCGGTGCTCGTCGTCGGCAACAGCCTGCGGCTGCTCGCTCCTTCGTCCGGCACCGGACCCACCCCGGGATCCGGGCCGGGAGGCGGCGGACGGTCCGGGCATACGCCGGGGCGGCGGCAGGGCGGCGAACGGTCCCTGTACTACAGGGGCGGTTCGTGCCTGCTGATCGGGTGAGTCGTTGGTCAGGGCGTGGAGACGCAGCGGGACGTTGAGGTCTGGGCGGCGTGGTTCGAGGACTTCTTTGCTCGGATCGCGGGTCTG
>NZ_JAPVLS010000179.1:0-7006 GCF_027158125.1 Streptomyces sp. H39-C1 | reverse complement strand
CTTGTCTCCGCAGAGGCCGTGTGCAGAGATGTCGGTGTCGCTATTCGCTGGGTGGGCTCGCGGGTGCGTTTGCGACCCGGGTGTTGAGCCTGTGTAGCGATTCGATGGCCATGGAGTGACTGGCATCACATTCAAGCGGTGGGTGGGCCAGCCGTCTCGGATGGCGAGGAAGACGCCAGGATCGAGACGGCTGACCCGACATCAGTCGGTCGGCTTCCATGCGGTGAGCTGGAAGATCCGGGCGGTGTGCATGTAGGGATGCCGTGCGGTGGTGGCGAGTTCGAGGCGTTCGAGGTCGGCGTAGAAGGCAGGGTCGTGCTTGCGTGCGTCGTCGGTGATGTAGTCACAGAAGCTGCGGATGCCGTAGTGGCTGACGTCTCGGCAGCCCAGGTTCTGCAGGATGGGGATGATCTCTTCGGCTGCGTGAAGTGTCAGTGCGGAGTTGAACATCTCGGTTCGGGCTTGGTCGGTTTCGAGCGCGGCGTGTGCGGCCATGGGGTCCATCTGCCGGATGGCGATGTTCAAGGGCGCCGAATGCCGGTTGATCGCCATCACGGAGACCAGGCCCCCGGGCTTGAGCGGGGCGAGAACTGCGGCGAGGACTCCGGGGATGTCGTCCATGTATTGGAGGAGGTTGTGGCAGAGCACGATGTCGAACTCCCCGCCGGCGAGATCCGCGGGGAGATCGGTCACGTCGGCCTCGACACAGGTGATCAGCTCTGTTAGGCCGCTTGCGGCGGCCCGCTCGGTTGCCGAGGCGAGCATGGCGGGAGCGTAGTCGGCGATGGTGACGTGGTGCCCGCGGGCGGCCAGGCGGATGGCGTCGCCGCCGTCGCCGCCGGCGAGGTCGAGTATTCGCAGCGGCCCGCCGTCCAGGCTGTCGAGATGGCGGAGAAGGTTCGCCTCGGCGATCGAGTAGCGCAGTCGGCCCCATGGGGCGTCCTGCCATTCCTGCCAGGTGGTCATCGCGGTGTCGAACTTCTCGGGGGCTTCAGGCATCTGGCGACGATAGCGGCCTGGCTGTGGCGGTGGCGCGGGTGGGTGATCGCCGTGGTCAACTGCAGGATCCGATGATGGTTGTCCGCGCTCCAGGGAGGCGGGTCACGCGGCTGGCTGTGGTGGCGGTTGCCCGCAGTTGGACGATCTCTTCATGCTGGGCGGCGAGGCGGGCGAGGGCCTGGGCCCGGAAGTCGGTGAGGTTGTTGGCGATGCTCTCCGACTGGGTGAGTCGCTCCTTCAGCTTGGTGATCTCTGCTTTGAGCCGGGCGATCCGGGCGTCTCGCGGGTCGGGGGTCTCGCCGGCCTGTTGCAGTGAGGCAAGGCGGTGTTCGAACTCTTCGCGCAGGTGGGCATAGGGGCGGGTGCCGTAGAAGGCGGTGCGGTCGACGGCCGCTTCGCGGGCGAGGGTCTTGATGTCGCAGGTGCCGCCGGGTGGGATTTCGCCGCGCAGGAGGCGGTCCATGGCGGCTCGGATACGGTTCTCGTTCTCGGTCCGTTGTGCTGCGGTGATCCTCATGCGGAGTCCTTGTCGGATGGGTCGGTGGAGGCTGCGTCGATCTCGGCGACGACCCGAAGGGCCCGGGTGTAGTCGTGCTGCAGGCGGGCGTGTTCGGTCCGGCGGGTCTTGCCCAGGTCGCCGAGGAACGTCTTCGTCCGTTCGGCGTGGTCGGCCCAGACGGGCCGGTGGCAGGGGTGGTGGGTGGCCTGCGGGCAGCGGGCGGAGTCACACATCCCGATCAGTGGCCGGTCGGCGGTGGGGGTGCCGGCGAGTTTGAGGCAGAGCGCGCGGGAGGGGTCGGTGAACCAGCAGAAGTTCGCCGGTCCGATGTGCAGGGTCATGGCGCGCTTGGTCAGCAGGTTCAGCACGTCCCGGTCACTGCGCTGGGTCCGGGGTGCCGACGCTGCTGCGGGTTCGAGTTTCTCGTCGACGCTGGCGAAGAACTCGGTGAGGCTTCGGGCTCCGGGACCGGCGGGCAGGATGCCCTGCTGGTAGTTGCGGAACTCGGCCAGGACCAGGTCCAGGTTGCGGTCGCTCTCGTGCTTGTTGACCTCGGCCAGGAGTTCGGCCTGGGCCCCGCCGGGGCGCGAGGCATATCCTTCCGTTGTGGCGACAGCAATATGCTTCATGTGGATCTTGGAGGCCAGTACTCCGCCGGGCCGGTAAGCCATTTCCAGGGCCAAAGTCCGCCTGAGCATCCGCAAGTTGACCTGTCCTTCGGGGATCGCGGTCAGGCCCAGTCGCTGTCCTGCTGGGGAGTTCACCCAGTTCCTGAACCACCGGTATCGGATCGTGAAGGCGAACCGGCCGAAGAGCAGTGCCCCGTCGTCCGGTCCGTCGTGGAGGCTCTCGGCGAGTTCGACAGCGCGATAGACCGGCTCGATGACGACCCATTCGTCGGCGGTGCCGCCGAGCGGCTGGCCTTTGACCACCTTGCTGGCGAGCCGGTAGCGGTGCAGGCCAGAAGCCGGTTCCTCGGACATTCGTCGGCACCCGATCCGCAGCTCCATCAGCTCGCTTGCTCGCATTCCTGAGACCGTGGCCAGGACGATGACCGTGGCGGTGCGGACGATCCCGACCAGGGCCACGGCCTGAAGCCGGTGCAGCGGCATGGTCCAGGCCAGCGTGGACGAGGCGTTCGCTGTGGTGATCTCGGCGGCGTCCCGGCCGAAGACCTCTTTCACCCCGACCTCAGCGACCGCGTCCTCCAGCACCCCGCGCAGGGAGCGCATCCACTGTGGCCAGAACTGTCGGGCTCCGGCCTGGCGGGCAAGCACTCCGGTGGCCACCGGTAGGAGCGGATCATCAGCAGACCAGCCGTTGGCGAGGCGGTCGGCGACGTGGTGTTCGGCCAGCATCGGCAGGGGTCTGCACGTTCTCCTGTACTCGGCCAGCAACTCGGTGAACTCGGCCAAGGGGATGAGTGTGTCGTGCCGCAGTCCTCCCGCCTTGTTGGACGTGGTCCGGTCCGCCTCGCGCACCTGTCCGGCGAGTTCGACGGCATGCGGGCCGAGCGTGGAGACCAGGTAGAGCGCCGCGGCGAGCATCGGTTGCAGGATGGTGTCCTCGACGGGCCGGGTCTTGTTCTCCGTCCGGCCGCTGGGCATCTCAGCGACCGCGGTGGCGGTGGCTCCACCCCACGGCCGCAGATCTGCGGGAACGCGGTCGGCGGTGAACAGCTCGCGGTAGCTGACCAGGTCGACGACGGCCTGCGCGGCCCGGCGCCGGGTTCCTGGGCTCTGCTCGCCGATCACGGCTCCGCGCTCATCCGTCACGTAGCGGCGATGGCTGAGGTATGCCTCGCAGATCCGGGTGTCGATCACGGCGAGGCTGGTCACGCCTTGGCCGCCCAACCAGGCCAGGAACTTGATGAGTTCGTCTAGCCGGCCTGCGCAACTGGTGAGATGCAGCGCGGTCCGGTAGGCGCGGGGCAGCAGGGCGACCGCCGGGTGCCGAGGGGCAAGCAGGGCCAGGATCAACTCCTTGGCGACCATCCGCCAGTGGATGTTGGTGATGGTCGCGAAGTCGAAGCGTCGCAGGGACAGGGTCATGTGGACCGGCAGGCCGACGACCTCGGTGAAATCCCACACGTCGTCCTCGAAGAGCGGGCGGCGAACGGTATCGGGCAGGCAGAGACCGGCCTCCCGGCAGACGTCGGCGCCGGCGAAGACGGCGGACCGTCCGTCGAAGGCATAGGAAACGGCGGTGGTCACGCGGTCATCTCCTCAGGCCGCAAGGGAAGTTCGTCATCGCGGTCAGCGACGTGAACGGTCGCCGCCGCCAGGACGGCCGGATCGAAGCGGTCCAGGATCTGCTGGATCCGGGCCGTATAAGGGCCGAAGACGGCCATGAACTGGGCAGCGGGCATCTGCTGCCACTGCCGGGAGAAGAACGCCTTGAGCCGCAGGAGGTTCGCCGCGTGCCGCGGGGCGAACACCGCGAGCGGGCAGAGCAGGCAGACCCAGGGACGGGCCGGGCAAGGCCTGCCCTTCGGGCCATGCAGTCCGGACAGCTGGTCCCCGCAGGCGGCGGTGAACACGTCCCGTTGTCCGCCGACGAGTTCGGCGATCGCCGCGTCGTCCAGGTCCAGGGCCGCCATCAGTTGCGGGTAGCCGCAGGCCAGCGCGACCGCGTCCTCCTGTGTGATTACCGCCGGTGGATGGGACCGCCGCAGCATGTCGTGCTGTGCGTCTTCGATGACCGCCTCGACGGCGCGCTGCTGGGCCGGTGTCACGGAGGTCAGGTAGTGGTCGCCTTCGACCGCCGGGGTGTGGTTGGGGTCGATGGTGGCCCGCCCGCTGCCCGTCCAGGTGTTCTTGTCGCGCATCGCATGGTGCGTGGTGCGGATCCGGGATCGGTGGATCTTCAACGGGCTGCCGTCCTGCGCGAGTATCTGGTGGCGAACCACCCACCGCTGGATGGCCGCCCGTGCACCGGAGCCCGTGACGACGGTGAACTGCCCCGGGCGGCTGAGAGCCACCCACAGCTGTCGCCGCTCCCGAGGACCGGTGAAACTCCGCAGCAGAGCCGAGTGCGCCAGCCACTGCTCCAGCAGGCGCACGGCCCGGCGAGGCAGGGTCAGGCTCTCCGTCGCCGTGCGGCCCTTGATATAAGAGAGAAGGACTGTCGAGTCCCCTGCCCAGTCGATGTCGTCGGTGACCAGGTCGTCAATGCCGTCGGGGACGATGCCGGAGTAGATGCCGAACAGCAGCCGGTAGGCGATCAGAGCGTCATGGGTGGGGAAGAGACCGGCGTTGGCCTGCAGGAATCCTCCCCGCTGCCAGATCGCTCCCTCGGTGCAGCCGAGTTCCTTGCCGAACCGCGCGGTGGTCACCGGGCCGAGGCGGGCCAGCAGCCACCGCACATTCTCGGCTGTCCAGCCGCCCGAGCCCGGGTGCTTGCCGCGAGCGGCCGCGGCAAGGGCCTGCCGGTGGACAGCGTACGACTCGTCGACCAGCGTGCGGCAGACCTCGGCCAGCCGCTGCCATTCTTCCTCCGGATAGGGAGGCAAGGCATGACGGTAGGGCTGGATGTTGAAGTGCCGGCCGGATGCGAGGTCCAGTACCCCCTCGCCGAGCGTGCCACCTGTCTGGGCGAAGCCCTCCAGCATGCCGCGGGTCAGGGCTTCCAGCCTGGTCGGGCTGGTCATCCAGAACTCGGCCAGTTGGCCCCGCCGCAGCTGTGCGGCGCCACCGGTGAAGCCTTGCGCGGCAAGGGTGCGGACCATGTTCCGCAGGGCCTGGACGTAGAAGTTGACCGTGCCGTCCGAGTCGGCAGTGCCGTGTGGGTGGATCAGGTCCACGAGACCGGTCGCCAGGTCACGGGCCAGGAGCGGGTTGGGGAGCCCGTCCAGACAGTAGTCGGACCGGCGGCCGTTGCTGAACACGCAGGTGATGCTGAGCGGTTCCTCGATAAGCTGAGTCGGCATCAGACGTCCTTCTCGCTGAGATCACCGTTGAACTCGGCGGCGGCTTCCTGCTCGGCCTCCGCATTGTTGGTCAGCCCGGCTGCTGTCCCAGCGCCCTCGTATGCCTCCCGGTAGATGCGGGTGGTGTCCAGGCGGCGGAGGTACTTTTCCGTGACGAGTACGGTGCTATGCCCCAAAAGGTCCCGCAGGATCAGCAGCGGGTCTGCCTTGGAGAGGTAGAAGACCAGCGCCGCATCCGCGTCGGTGTCTCTCACAAGCTTTGCTGCTTGCCGGTAGTGGCCGGTGACCAGGTATTCGAGCGTCCTGATCGAGAACGAGTGGCGGAGTCGGTGGGCGTGAACGTGCGGGAACCGGGGCTCGAATCGGGCCCGGATCCGGTCCGATGTGCGCTCGAAGACCGCGGCCCAGGCAGTGAACGGACCGCCGCCGTTCTTCACCGCCAGCAGGCACGATCCTCCCTCGGGGGCGACCAGGCGGCGGCGTTCGGCCGGGATCAGGGAGTCCCACGAGCGGCGCACCCCGTTGACCCGCCCGCCGCGGGGACTGGGCTCGGCGACCACGAGTGGTTCTCCCCACCGGCGCGGCGGGCGCCACGCAGAGTCCTCGGTGGTGGCCGCGCGGTCCAGCTCCATGTAGTCGTGCACTGCGGCGAGGGCCTGGTAGGAGATCCAGGTAGTGCGAAACTTCTTCCCCTTGGTGATCCCGGCCGGAACCGGGAACGGGATCGGCGCTGTCGTCGGCGCCAGCGGCAGCGGGGGGATCTCCCACGGCAGGAGATGGGTGAACTCCTGCAGCCGCAGGCCGGTGGCCAGCGCGAGGTCACCGATCGCGGCGTTGCGGGCCAGCTCCCGGCCGTGGAAGCCGGTGTCCTGCGAGCCGTCCGGCGCCAGCCCGCGAAGGCCCTTGCGGAACAGCTCGGTGAAGTCCGGCTCCAGGTACTTGATCGTCACGTGCGGCTTCGGAGTGCGGCGGACCGCCAGGTTCACCCGCACCTCCCGGCCGGTCCCGGCGAACAGCGCCCGCGCGGACCGGTAGGTGAACGGCTCCGCCGCCGCGTAGTCCTCGGCCATCGCCCACCGGTAGAACAACGACAGGATGCTCATGTGCTGGCCCCACGTCGTCGCCGCGAACCGCGCCTCGGCCGGCCCGGCGGCCCGGTGCTCGGCATACCGGCTCAACCCCGCCTTCAACCGCTCACGCGAGTCGAACAGCCCCACCCCGTGCTCGGCCAGGAACTCCGTCCACGCCTTGAGCACCCTCGCGTAGTTCTCCCACGAGCTCGGCGCCGGGGCCCCGCTCGCCGGTAGCTCGCGTAACCAGCGGTTCACCACCGCCGCCGGGCGGGGTGCGGCCGGGCCGTCCTCGAAGCGCAGGTCGTCGTCGACGAGCACGGGCATCCCCTCGGGGATCAACGGCCGGTGCTTGATGTCCCAAGACCGCCAGCCGTGGGACGAGAAGAAAGTCAGGATCACGAGCACTGACAGTAGAAACACCACACGACCCAGGGCAACTCACAAACCCCAAGGCCACATGCCTACTTGGAGCCAATCGCCACACGGGAACTAAGCAGAGACAATGTG
>NZ_JAPVLS010000178.1:0-7039 GCF_027158125.1 Streptomyces sp. H39-C1 | reverse complement strand
ACGGAGCTCCTTCGGCAACAAGCTGTCTTGGACGACTGCCTGTACCAACGAGCTCCGTTGCACTACGTCGAGAAACCTTCCAGGCACTTGCGTGACCTGCGAAAACGCTAACTACCCGGCCTTGGGGAAAGCCCCAGCTTCTCACCTCGTCCGAATACCGTCCGCCGTGCGCTTGCTTGCCCGTGCGGTACATGCCAGAGCGGGCTCAAGCGCGCTGCTCGCCCGGCGGCTCTGCGTCGCTCAGCAGGTCGTCGAACAGGACGCGGTAATGGACCATCGCGCCCCGCAGTTCCTCGGTGGTCGCCTGCCGCCCGGTCAGCGCCTTGATTGCATGGGCAGCGCGGTAGTGCTCCAGCGTGCGCCCGTGTTCAACCGACAGATCCTCCAGCTGCTGCTCGTATCCCTCAGTCGGGTAGCCACGCTCCCTCATGAGCCTGGCAACCAGCTGGTCCGCTTCGCCCACGGCTTCCTCCGGTGTGTCCAGGAAGCGCGTCTGCACACTGGTCCAGCCCTGGGCGTATTGCTGTCGGGTCGTCGACGGGAGCGGCTTGATGTCAAGGTCGTCATGCCGCTGCTCCCTCGCGCGCAAGTCACGCTCGGCGGCCATTCGGCTGCCTTCGGCTTCAACAACGCGGTCGTATTCCGCGCCGAAGCGCTCCCGCAGTTGCCGGCGTCGGATCATCATCCACACACCGATCGCCAAGGCGATCAGCACGACCGCGACGATGATCGCAATGAGGATTCCTGTGGACATCGAGGGCCTCCCTGTGACGCCGACGTTCCGTCTGAAACGGCGGTGCCGTCCGTCTCCTGGTCAACGCACAGGTTTCACCTGTGCCCGGGGGCGCACCGGGCTACCAGTAGTGCCGCCGCCCGGCGACCGCGTGGCCCATAGAGCCCAGGAGCCACAAGACCACTCCGACGACGACCAGGATGATCCCGATAGTCCACACGATGGAAATGCTGGCCAGGAAACCGATGACAAGCAGAATTACTCCGAGGACGATCACGGTGCACTCCGTTCTCGCGCGAACGCTCTCCCCCTCACTACTGTGATCCTCACCCCACCCTGCGGCAACCGCCCGCACCGGCCGATGGGACGCCGTGTCCGGGTCGCCCGGGCCATCATGGACAGCCCGGCCGCCCGGCCGATGCAACGGGCGACTCCCCATAGGCCCGCGCACCGCTGGGTCCGGCGCCTACGTCGGGGATCCTGCTGATCGGGATCTTTGCCTGGCCGACGTCGCCCGCACCCTGCCCCCAGTTCGGCCGGCTGCTGAGCGCGCTATCCGGGGACCGACAGCACAGCCCACCACACTTGTCCGCCGCGCCACCGCATGTCCGGCTGGTCCGCGGCGAACCCGGCATCGCGGCGCTCGCTTATGAGAGCCGCATGGCACGGATGAGGCGTTACTGTTCCGGGCCGGCCGTGTTGTCGGTGACATCCTGGATGGGGGCCTGGGCGGCGTTGCGTTGGATGTAGTCGATGACGTTGCGGATGCTCGACTGCTTGTTGAGCCCCTCATCACTGACCGCGATGATCTCGCCCAGGTCGGTCCGGTAGCGAAACCGCCACAGCTCGGCGCTGTCCTGGTAGATCTCGAACCCACCGGTCACCGCGACCACCTGCTTCCTGCGTTACGACAGCCACCCGCACCGTATGACCCGCAGCACCACCCGCCACGGCGGCGCGCCCGGTCAGAGAGCCGCGGCGCTCGGGTCTGGGGGGAGCAGCAGGACGGCCTCGGTGATGCCGCCCGGAGTCAAGGTCAGGGCCTGGTCGGCGCCGATGATCTGCATGGTGCGCAGGAACTGGGCGCCGGGAGCCGCCAAAATCAGGGACCCGTCGCGGTCGTTCAGGTCCAGTCGCACGCCCAGGATGTAGCTCAAACCGCGTGAGTCGCAGAACGTGATCCCGCTACATTCCAGGATCAGCCGGTGCCGCCCGGGCGTCATCGCAGCGGCGATGCCGGCGGCCAGAAGGGGCTCGGTGTCCAGGTCCAGCTCGCCGGCCAGGGCCAGGACGGCGAGGTCAGTCCGGGGGTGGGCGATCTGATCTATCTGCAGCCGCGGTAGGGAAGGCATGCTCCCCATCATCTCCAGGCACGGGGGTTCTGCCCACCCCGGGGGAATGTCGGCGAGGGTTGCCGCGTCCCCGCAAACAGGCGCCGGCCTCGGTCAAGGCCCGGTGGACGAAGCCGTAGGAGCGTCCGGTGGCGGTAGCCAGTGCGCGAATCGAGCCACCCCGGCCGTAGGCGGCCTTCAGATCGGTGCCGCACGCGGCCCGGTCGGCCGCGCTGAGCCGCCTGCGGGGCGCGCCGGCCGCGACTTAGTCAGCACGGCCAGGAAATCGGGGTCCGCGTCGGTCATGGCCGGGCCGCCGGGGCAGCGCTCCACGTGTCCGGTCCGTGACCGCGCCACTACCGCCGGGTCCCGCAGGGCTTCGCGGTCCAGGCCGGCCAGTGCCAGGAACTCCCGCAGGTCTTCGAGCACCACCGCCCTTCCGACCAGTTCTCCGTCCACGGTCACCCGGCGCTCCCCGTCCAGCCAGGGGTGCACCACCACACGAGCCTGCCGATCATCCATCCCCCCAGCCTGCCACCGGCCCCTGCCGGCCGCGCCCCGTAACGCAGCGGGCGCCATTACGACGACGACCCGAATGACTAGTGTCAAATGGGGTGAAATATTGCTTATCGGGCAGGAATGCTGGTCTGGAGGCCGGAACATGGGGGCACGTGCAACCACGGACCGGGGCGCCCGCGCCGACGGGTGTTGCCCGTCGGCAGTGCTCCCCTGGATCGAGGACGCGGCAAAGGTCCCCCCGCAGCAAGCCCGGCAGCTGTCGAAGGCGTTCCTGGCTCGCCTGCGGCAGGTCCCGCCAGGCAGCGCGGAGTACCGCTACGCCCGCGACACGCTGGTGGTGCTGAACATTTCCCTGGTCCGCTACGTCGCCGGACGGTACGCGAACCGGGCCGACCTGAGCGAGGACATCCGCCAAGTGGGGACGGTCGGCCTGATCAAAGCCATCGACCGCTTTGACCTGGAACGGCAGGTGGAATTCACCACCTTCGCCATCCCCTACATCAGCGGCGAGATCAAACGCTACTTCCGCGACACCGCCTGGGCCGTGCGCGTCCCCCGCAGCCTGCAAGAGCGCCGCATCATCCTCCTCAAGGCCCGCGAGGCCCTGCACACCGACCTCGGCCGCCCACCCACCACCGCCGAAGTCGCCCAGCACACCGGCCTGAGCACCGCCGAAGTCCACCAGGGCGTCCTGGCCACTGCTGGTTACACCGCCGAATCCCTCGACGTTCCGGCCGCCCACGACGACACCGGCACCAGCAGGCACACCCTCGCCGAGCGAATCGGCGCAACCGACCCCGGCCTGGACCTGGTCGAGACACTCCTCGACCTCAAACCCCTCCTGGCCGCCCTGAGCAACCGCGAACGCACCCTCCTTCACATGCGCTTCGCAAAGAACATGACCCAAACCGAGATCGGCGCCGTCCTCGGCTGCTCCCAGATGCACATCTCCCGCCTCCTATCCCGCACCCTAGCCACCCTGCGCACCGGGCTCCTCAGCGCGTGAACTCCCGCGCGCCCACCGGCCGCAACCCCCTGCTCACCGGTATCGTCGCCATCCGGGCCGCCGTCATAGGCGCCTTTCCACAACGCGGTGTGGCGCCGACCTGCCTGTCCCACGCCACGCCGCCCCTGGCTGCCGGGGCGGGCGTCGCCCGTCGCTGGCACCCTCCCCGGCAGCCCACACCCGAACGAGTGATAGCCCCAGGACGCCCGGCGGGTGGACATGGACACTCCCCACGGCCCGTACCCGCAGAGTGGCCTGTCGACCCACTATTAGTCCGGGCTGCGGAGTCGGCGGGCCATGAAGCGCACCAGCGACAGGTTCATCTCGATCAGCGCCACCCGAACCTGTAGGTACTGATCGCTGCCTTCCTCCAGGATCCGTAGCAAGGCGAACGACTGTTGGGTGCCTCCGCGCCCCGGGCCGGCAAAGCCTCACCGCAGTGGCGGGACCGCGCAGCTGCGTGGGGCGCGAACCGGAGAGTATTTTGTCGTGTATGAGAGCAAATGCTGTCGGGTTCCGCGAGCTGGCCGTGACCCATGACTTCCTGGTGGGGATCGCGCCCTTGACCATCGGTGTCGTCATGGTGGCCCTGCTCATCGCAGCGGTCGCCTACGGCATGCGGCTGCGCCGCCGCAAGCCGCCGCCCCCAGCCGGGCCGCAGCTGCGCTCTGGCTCTTGGCAGACCCGGGATGAACTCGGCCAGCCCACTCCGCCCGATCATGGCCCGGGCCATCAAGACCGCGGTCCAGCCGGTGACCCCTACACCCGGGACGTCCATACAACGCACCCCGACGAGAGCCGTGACAACGCCACGACCGGCCAAGGCGACAGCCCGGCCTCGCCGGGGGCGGGGGCGGGGGACGAGCCTGGCCCGTCTGACGGGCGCTAACCAGCGCAGTACCTCGACACCGGGCAGATCTTCCGGAAGAGCGGCGCGTGGGGCGAGGTCGGATCTCACCCGTAGCCAGCGCACGGGATGCCTCCACTGCCCTGACGAATCCAGCGAGACGTCCGCAGAGCCACCTCGGCGACCAGCAGCGGCTCCACCAACTCCGCGACCAGGCTCTTTTTACTGCGCCAGCCGGCCGAGAACGACCACCCCGTCCACGGGTGCTCCCCCGCAGTCCGGCTGAGCTGATCGGCCAGGGCCCGTCTCAACTTCTGTGCCAGCACCGTGCTGCGGCCGACCGTACTGCAACCGTCCGGCGGTATCGAATCGCCCCAACAACACCGTGGTGGGCCCCGACAGTGAGCCGCTGACCGCACCCACGATCGCCTCCGTACTGGCCGGGAACGGTACTTCTGCCATCGGCGCTCGCCCGGCAAATAGCGCTGGGTCAGGCGCTTGAAGGTGAGCCCCTCCATACCCACCGCCGACCAGGACAGCCACTCTGCCGCAACCTGCGGATCGGTCGTCGACGGGCACAACGCCCAGGGCGGCCCCAGCTCGCAGTCCGCGAAGAGACGCTCCAATGCTGCGCGGCGCTCGGCGTACGGGCGGCTCGTCAGATCGGTGGCGCCATGACGCAGGAGATCGAACGCCACGAATGGGCCGGCCACTGCGCGGCCAACGCGGCAGCTCCTGCAGCGGTGCGGTTTAGTCGGCCTTGCAGTCGCTCGAACGCCAGCCGCCCGTCCTCCCAGACGATCAGCTCGCCGTCCAACGCGACATCCGCGGGCAGCGCGGATGCGGCGGCGGTGATCTCCGGAAGGGCCGTCGTCATGAGGGTGCCGCGTCGCGACCGGATCACGACATGCCCGTCCGCGTAGTGGGCCACCGGCGCCCGATACCCTTCCCACTTCGGCTCGGCTGCATAGTTCACCGGCAGACTAGAGCTCATCACGGGGGCGGCGAGTATCGGCTCGGGCAGCGTCCAGTCCATGAAGCCGATGCCTACCACCGTCAGCCTCGGACTACTGACGCCTCACCATACGGCCCCGGACGCGAGTGCATCACTACTCACACGAGTCGCATGCCCATGGTGCAGACAGCCCAAGATCACCCCGACGACGATCATAGCGCTCATCTAGTTGATCGATATCTTCGGCATCGCGACCCCAGCTCAGGGCGGATGATCAACAGCGTCAGGGGGTGAGATCAAGCACGCGAACAGGCTGCCCCTCCCAGCGGTTCGCCGCCGTGGTGGCCACGATCGCGCCGTCCGGCCGGTCCGGCGTGGGCTGTGCCGTGTACTGCGCGTGGGCGGCGGCCCACGTCTCCTGTTGCGCCACGGCCAGCGCGGCGGACAGGTCCAGGTCCAGCACCGTGATGCCGGGCAGAGCCGCGATGTGCTCGGCTGTCCCCGGTCGGGTGCGGTCGGCTTCGACCAAGGCGCAGGCCGGAGCGTACAGGAACCAGCCCGGTTCGGTGTGGGCCCGGTGGATCAGCCGGGAGGCCAGGATGTTGCCCTGGCCGGCGGCCGTCATGGCGGTGTCGTCCAGGACGATGTGCATCGCGTCGCTCACCGGGCGGTCACCTGTGCCAGGCGGCGGTCCAGCTCACGGTCCAGATCCTGCTCATCGCTCGCAGTCGGGGCGTACCCATTCCACTCCTGCAGCGCGATGCGGGCCTGCTCGGCACGCTCGGCACGCTCCTGCGGGGTGAGCAGCGTCTCTGCGAGGCGGGCCAGGTAGGCGCGCAGCGACAGGCCCTCGCTCGCCGCGATCGCGGCGAGCCGGTCCTTGGCTTCCTTGGGAATGCGGACATTTGCGTCAGACACTCGGACTCCTTCCATCCCCACCAGCATATGGGTACGGGTACGTACCCATCTACTCTCTTCGTGTGGTCGGTGCCTGCGGGTCCGGTGGCGGCCGGCAGTGAGGGATCACGCTTTCGGGCGCGGCTTCGGCCGGCCGGCTCCCGCGAAGCGGTTCGTGGCCCAATGCGGTGGCGACCGGCCGCTCTTGTGCGTTCGGGAGCCAGACGGTCGGGCGTTCTCCAGGCCCGACACACGAGGCTCGGGGGCGAGTAGCGTTGATCCACCGCACCAGGCAGGGGGTACCGACAATGTCGACGGCGCCCAGGTAGTCGATCCCACTGACCGTCCGGTCGCCGTCATCGAGGTGACCAGCGTGCGCGTCCTGCCATTGGCGCAAGTAGACCTCGCCCATGCGATGGACGAAGGCGAGGGTCACACGACCGTGGCCGAGTGGCGCGGCGGCCATGAGCGTTTTTGGCACGGCCCGGAGATGCGGGCCGCGTTGGGCGATGCCACATTCACCGTGAACGACGCCACGCTGGTGGTCCTTGAGCGCTTCCGCCTCGTCACCGACCTTCGGCTCGCCAATTGACCATGTGCCTATCGCTCACCACGTCGAAATGAGCGCATAAGAGCTTGCAGATCATTAACACGTCGTCTTGATCTTGGTTGCGGGCTCGCCGGTCAGGGTGAGGACGCGGGCTTGGAGAACGGCGAGGGTCGCGGGTGGGGCTGCTGCGGGCGGGATGGT